>JAMCPG010000017.1 GCA_023379845.1 Thermoplasmatota archaeon | reverse complement strand
CATGGAGGAGTAAGCAACGTCTATCCGGCCGGAAAAAATGGAAAAGATTCGGATAATTTCCCTGATAAAATACAGGGAACGTGTCGTCTCGATACTGCATGACATGAGGGTAATGCAGCTTGAACCAGTGAACAAGGACCTGCTGCAGTACATGAAGACATCCGATCTTACATCTCTGGTCGAGGGGGCAAACGCGGAGCTTCAGAAGCTGAAATCATACCTGGGTGTCCTTCCAAAACAACCAGTTTCAGAGAAGAAAAAATTCTCATCCCTGGAAGAGGCGCTTGAAGAGGCAAAGTCCATAAACCTTACAGATCGCCTCCGCGTTCTGAAAGAGACCGAGACGGATATCAGCACGGATATCAAGGATATTCACAACCGCATGGAGACAATCCAGCCGTTGATAGGAATGGATGTTGACCTCTCTATTTTCAACACCGCGTTCACGAAATCATACATTATCACAAGCGCCATGCAGGACATAGACCCGGATGCGATAAGACATCTACCCTCTTCGCCGTCCGTAGTTCCCACCCCGAACGGCCAGTACATTGTTACCATTCCGGTAATGGCTGAAAAGGACCTTGCAAAATTTGCGACCGAAATGGGATACCAGCTCCTGCACATACCGGAACTCAGGGGCACCCCTGCCGGATACTATGAGGATCTGGTTTCCAGCCTGAAGACAAGGGAAGAGGCGCTTGCAGCGATAAACAACGAATATCTTTCTCTCGCAAAAACGTATTATGAAAAGATCGCGGTCCTGGAGGAGCAGCTTCGCATTGAAGTAAGCAAGCTTGAGGCTGCCCAGAGGGCGTTTTCGACATCGGAGGCATTCGCCATGGAAGGTTGGATGAAGGTCAAGGATGCCGGAAAGGTGACAGGCATACTGGACAGAGCAACCGCAGGATCATGTCTTGTGAGTACGGTAAAGACCAGCGAGGAGCCGCCGACGGCGCTCTCAAACTGGAAAAGGTTCCGCGTCTTTGAGTTTTTCATCCGTTTCTACTCACTTCCGGTCGAAAGCGAATTTGATCCTACAATGATATTCGCATTCATATTCCCGTTCTTCTTCGGTTTAATGGTTGGCGACATGGGTTACGGCCTGGTTATACTCCTGTTCGCCTTATGGATGGTCAGGAAGATAAACCACCCGGAAACCTTCTCAATAGTTCCGAAGAGGATATCCGCATTTGCCGTCAAGATACTTGGAAAAGGACCACTACTTGTCCTGGGCAAAGTATTGATACCATCGTCAATAATAGCAATCATAGTTGGATTCATTTTCAACGGTTTCTTCGGTTTCCAGATACTGCCCTTCACTATCCTGAACCCGATCGATTCCTACGGAATTGCCAAGCTCCTTCTTGTTTCTGGTTATATAGGACTCGCAATGGTATCATTCGGTTTCATACTCGGGATCCTCAATGCAATATCGCACGGTGAGGATCACAAGGCGATCAGCTCTGGAGGCTGGCTCATGCTTGCATGGGGCGTAGCGATTACGGGACTTGACTTCCTGCACAAGGTGCCCATCTCCCTGGATCCGGTTACAGGGCCGCTAACGGCAATCCCCGTCTACATAGCGATTTTAGGCATTGTAGTGGTTGCTGTGTTTGAGAGGGGGCGCGGGATGATTGAGGTCCCGTCGCTCATATCACACATTCTTTCATACACAAGGATAGTCGGAATACTGCTGGCATCCGTAATACTGGCATATGTTGTGAACCGCATATTCCTTTCAAACCTGGACAAGGGTTTTGTCTTCATAATCCTTGGCGGGGTGATACTGATATTGGGGCAGATATTCAACCTGGCAATCGCAATATTCGAACCCGGTATCCAGGGGGCAAGGCTTCTCTACGTTGAGTTCTTCTCAAAGTTCTACCGCGGCAACGGCAAGCAGTTCAAGCCCTTCGGAACCGAAAGGAAGTACACGCTGCCCGAAGAGCACCAGTAGACATTGATCCTGTTACGTGCTTGCTTTTGAAATGTGGATGAGCCAATGCGTCGATATCGGCTGAAGGATAGATAACAATATATTCCAACAAATAATTATGAAATGTGCCAATTACTGAAACCTTTCTCATACTTATAATAGTCCTTGATACAGCGGGGAGCCTTTTCATTGGCGCCTGGCTGGGGAGGCTCCTGACCAGGTATCCATTCGGCGCATCGGGATTCACCGGCGTGGAAGCTATGATTGGCCGCCATGGTGTTATAAAATCCGTCTCTCCGGAAAGGATAGAGGTGGTTGTTGATTCACAGGTCTGGGCTGCCTCCCCGTTCGACCCGAAGGAGAAGCTTGAGCCTGGAGACAAGGCAATCATAAAAGACGTGGACGGACTGAAGCTGATAATACAGAAAAAGGACTGATTTTTTCATTTTGGATGAAGCGATATCACTTCATCGCATGATCCCTGAAATAGTCACCCAGCAGCTTAAGTCCTTTCTTCACATCTTCTGCTGACAGTGTATAGCAGATCCTGAAACCCGTATCGTCACCGAAATATTTTCCAGGTCCCAATAGAACGCCCGTCCGGTCAAGTATGTCCTGGCACAGCTCCCTTGAGTTCCTCCTCCTCATGTGAACAAAGCCAAACGGTGTACCGTCCGGTTTTTGCCAGGTAAGACCCGGTGTACTTTCGATAAAATCATCGATTATCTCCGTGTTTGTTTTCACCAGTTCCTGGACCTCCTTGTCAAAGTAACTCTTCTCCTGCAGTGCCTGGTATGATATCCAAAGGGAATATGGCGGTATCGACGGTGTGATTGCATTCATCGTATTCTTAAGGAACTCTCTTTCGGCGGAATCGGCCAGGATCCAGCCGACCTTCAGGTCGGAGAGGCCGTAATATTTGACCATGGTCGATGACGTTATGATAGATCTTCCTTCACGGAAAACTGTTGTTCCCTTTGTGCTCCTGAACTCGGAGAAGGTCTCGTCAAAGTATCTTAATGGCATCGATCCTTCATCCTGGGACGCCCCTTCCAGTATGACCTTATTGGAAGTTCCAATGGGATTGTTGGGCAGCGAACAAGCAAAGGGCTGCTGCACATCTTCAAGGTTAATTGAGCTTAACTCCTTGTATAGAACTTCAAAGCCGAGCGACTCGGCGACGGAAAATATTGGCTCATATTCCGGGATGAAGATTGTGATCTTTCCCGACATCCTGCGGATGTGAAGGAGTGCAACATATATTGCCTCTGATCCGGAGATGGTTGGAGTAACGCATTCCTGCGGCACATTGTATAGTTTAGAGACTGCCTCGACAAAAAGGTTCTCGGCCGAAGCTCGGTTCTTTTCATAGGATTCAAACGAAAAGTCAATTCCCGATTTCCTTGCTATATAATCGGGCATGTTGTTTTTCGAGAGATTGTATTTGCATTTCCTGCTATTCTCGCCAATCCATTCAAAAATCTTGATGGTTCTAGGATTAAAATACATAATTATCTGAAGGATATTTCGCATGGGCATAAAGATATTAGTGCTTAATAATCAACCCAAATACCTTGAAAGGAAAATATTGGCCAGCGACCTGGACCCATCAAATATTTCAGTATCGCATAAATCCCAAACATGGTTACTGGCGCACATTTAGAGCGCCATGAATACATTCAATCCCGTTGTATGGATCATGGAAGGAGCAAGAGAGGTTTTTCCGGCGCAGTGTCAAGAATTCTGAGCAATATATTTCCGAACCTTGACTCTGCAGGCAGAATATGTAACCAGTCATATCCAGCGCCAATCATAACTGCTTTAACTATTTTAGTCAGGATTAAGCTTATCCGTGATGTGCAACAATTATCATCTAACTAATCAATTACCATGTATGCAGGAATTAAAAAAGATGAAAATAGGCGTGATCGGCTCAGGCATAATGGGTCATGGAATAGCCCAGACGCTTGCAAGATACGGGTACACGGTGATTATGAACGACATATCAATGGATTTCCTCCAGAACGGAATGCAGATGATAAAATCCGGAAGATTCGGCCTGGAGAAGGCGGTATCCGCTGGAAAAATGAAAAGGGAGGATGCTGACCAAACCCTATCCAGAATAAGTGTTACGATAAACCAGGAAGACCTGAAGGACTGTGATCTGATCATTGAGGCGATAACAGAGGATGAGAAGGTCAAGGGCGCACTTTTCAGGAAACTCGACGGTATCGTCAAAAAAAGTGCAATATTTGCATCCAATACATCCGGCATAATGATAAGCAGCCTCTCTTCGTATACGGCACGGGGAAAGAACTTCATAGGAATGCACTGGTTCAACCCTCCCCAGGTCATGAAGCTCGTAGAGGTTGTGAAGGGCCCGGAGACCACAGAAGATGCAATCCATACCGTTGTGAGCATATCTGAATCTGCTGAGAAGGTACCGATTATCGTTAACGACGGCCCTGGTTTTTTTACAACCAGATTCCTGAACAGCTGGCTCATGGAATCCTACAGAATGTTTGAATCAGGTGTTGCGGGAATATCCGAAATCGACAGGATGTCAAAACTGGCCTTTGGTTTCCCAATGGGACCATTCGAGCTCTCAGACTTTATCGGCCTCGACACAATGCTTCATGTGGCTGAGTACATGTACGATGAGACGAAGCGGCCCGACTACGCTCCTCCGACAATATTGAAAAAGCTGGTTCTTTCAGGCTATCTTGGCAACAAGAAGGGAAGCAAGGGAGGATGGTACCAGTACTACGGAATCAAGCTTGAGCAACCGGACCGGAAATAAGAAGGCCCTCATCTTCCGGTATCCTTATGACGCTGCTGAGCTGGAATGGATCCTTCAGGAGGTTCCTGAGCAGCCTGAATTTCTTCCTCTCAGTCAGCTTGAGAACCGGGCCCTTATCCTCTTTCATCTCCCTGAGTGATTCCCTAATAACAGATATTGCAGGATCAAACGTGACAGGGTCACCTGACAGCGTTATGCGGACAGAGAAACCGTAATGCCGTCTTCTTGCAGACTGCCTGTTGGAAGATTCAACAATCACTTCTACCGTGTAGAGGAGACCCCTCACGGAAGAGAGCCCGCCTGTGAGGGTTCTTACGAAGCCTGAACTGTACTTTTGCTTTCCCCTGAAATTCCTTATTGCTGGTTTTAGAACAACTCTCCTCAGCGGCTCGAACTCCGGAGGATCCATTTTTTCAAAGTTGCACATGTAAAGCTTGCTGAAGAACGCCTTCATGTAGGACAACCCTGTCTGGGAAGTGCTCTTCAGGAAATAGCGGATAGATTCACCGTCATTCGTGATCACAAACGTGTTCCGCTGATCCCTGTCCGGGATAAGCAGAGCGGCTCTCTCCCTGTATAATAGAAGGTCTGTCCTGAAATCCTTTATCATGAACAGCACCTCGGAACAATACTCCCTGGATGCATTATCTTCAGTCGGCGGCATCTGGCGGAGATGCACGCACCCCTTTTAATATTTATGAGCGGGAAATCACACACCCTTCATGGATGGGAGCCCGTCACTCCGAAAAAATAGGAAAGGGAAGAATCGTTGAATCCTGTTATCTTCATGTACTCCTTCCTGCCAAATGAGTCGATGATGGACATCGCATCCTTGGATGAAGCCTGGAGAACCTGGCTGTCTATGGAATCCCACCTTGGAAACAGATCATTCTCCTCCTTTGTGTTATGCTCAGTCAGCAGCTTGTAAAAGAGCGGAAGTCGGGTTTCGAGCATCTCTGTTTTCCCTTCATTGCTCCACTTGATTATGTTTCCTGCGAGCGTATCGATCAGTTTGTGATCAGCCTTTATCCTCTCTACGTTTGCGGAAAACGTTTTCGCATCCTGGAATGGATATGCTTCGAGGATCGGGAAGCAAATCTTTTCTTCTATCTCGATGTGGCACTCTTTCAGGTATGCCCTGAAAGAAACAAAACCCTCTGGATTGTAGGAACCATGGATAACCCCTGTCCTGCTAATAGCAAGATGTTCCACTGTCAATATTTCAACAAGACTAGCCATATCTCATCATTATGCGCAGCATTCTAATGAGGCTTTCAGCACCGGAGAGTGCTTATTCCTCAAAGTCAATGCTGTCCTTCATTATTTCGTTTATTTCCTGCAGCTTCACGTAAACCTTTTCTCCCGCATCCGTCAGGTTAAGGTCGCCGTCAGGAGATTCCTCTACCAGGCCCATCGAAAGAAGATAATCCCTGACCTTCTCAAGCGCGCTTTTGTCGCTTTCAGGCAAATTTTTTAGCCTTATACTGGCATATTTCTTGATTTCCCAGATAGCACGGAGAATCCCCGGTGTCCAGTCAAACCACTCCAGGTAGTCCTTCTCATCGGCCATAAGATATGATTCTCCATTGATTTAAATAGATTCCACCTTACATGGTTGTAAAAAAAATATGGCGCCCATCCTGTATTCGGACGCTGCGCGATTGGGCCCCTATCTGGAAGGATATTGTCACCCCGGTAACTATCTTTGCTCACAGATCGACAGGGAAAGACCTTTCCTCCAGATCCGACCTGATTGCAAGCTCGGTCATCCTTACAACCACGGATCCATCCGTTCCAGTAGCTATTGCTGAATGCCTGCCATTAACAAGATCCACGAATGCATCTATCTCCTTCCTGTATATATTGCCGGACCGGAATCGCCTGATCCTGCCGTTCACGTTGAGGGAAGACCTGATCTCCGTGGAGAAGAGACCTGTACAGATAAGAGATCCTTCTGTTCCCGTTATTCGAAGCGAGTTGTCCGGCAAAAACATCCTGCGCGACGATACCGCATGGGCGATAGTGGCCCCATAACTCAGCATCGTTGAGGTTGTTGCATCTATTATCGAACCCCTCGGATCCCTGAAGCTCGATATCCTGTCAGGATGCATTCCCATGATGTTGTTCAATGCATCAAATACATGAACACCGGTTCCCATTATGGAACCTCCTCCTACCAACGCCACGTCGCCCCACCACCTGTTGTCCGAGTCTTCTGTTGGCGTCCTGCTCGATGAACTGAAACCACCCCAGCATGCATCCACTGTGGTTATGTCTCCAAGATCGCCGTTCAGCACATGTCTCTTTATATGTTCAACCGCAGGGTGCAATCGCAGGTGAAAACCGATAGCCAGGGATAGATGAGCCTCATCTGCCTTGTTCACAAGCTTCCTAGAATCCTCGTAACTGAGAGTCATGGGCTTTTCCAGCAGGACATGCTTTCCATGATCAAGCGCCGCTGAGGCATTTTCATAGTGGAGGTTGTTCGGGGAAGCAATGTATGCCGCTTCAAAGTCGGACGAGAGCATTCGCTCCAGGTTATTGAAGGCCTTACCGCCAAACTTTCTCCCTATCCTCTCAGCCTTTTCCGGGTTCCTGCTGTAAACTGCCTCTATGGAGTTACCTGACAGGATGATGGCCGGCATCACCCTGTTTATCGCATGGTTTCCAAGACCGATAACTGCAAACTTCATAACACGGTAACTTTTATTATCATAAAAGTGGAACGGATCGTCGGTCTGGAATGAATGATTATGCTGCTTGCCCAGGTTTCGCTTCTGGCAAAAAGTAATATAAATTAAGTACGAATTCCAACTGATTGATTGATGGTTGATTCTATACAACAGCCCGGCTTCGAGGACATTCTTGAGGCGGCTAAATTCCTCAAGGGCAAAATAAATCGCACACAGACGGACTCCTCGGAAACAATGGGAAAAAAATTTGGAGGCTCGGTTTATTATAAACTGGAAAACCTGCAGAAAACCGGATCTTTCAAGATCAGGGGGGCCCTGTTCAAGATATCAAAACTTTCATCTGAAGAGAAGAGAGCTGGCGTTATAGCCGTCAGTGCAGGTAACCATGCCCAGGGTGTCGCACTTGCTTCCAGGATTAGCGGAATCAACTGCAAGATCGTGATGCCAAAATATACAACGCCTGCAAAGATCAGTGCTGTTGAGCGATATGGGGCACTGATTGACCTCTATGGATCAGACTACGCGGAGGCAAGGGATCATGCGCTCAGGCTTGCAACAGAAGAGGGCAGGACATTCATAGAAGGATTCAACGACGCATCGATCATCGCCGGGCAGGGCACCATCGGGCTGGAAATCATGGAGGATATTCCGGATGCCGATCTCATTATAGTGCCGGTTGGCGGAGGTGGGTTGATTTCAGGAATAGCCCTTGCTGCAAAGACGATCAACCCCAAAGTTACTGTTATAGGGGTTCAGTCGGAAAATTATGATTCGGTGATGGCATCCTTTGAGGCAGGAAATATTGTCGAGCATGTAAGCGGTGAGACAATTGCCGATGGTATTGCAATAAGGCGCCCTGGAAACATCACCTTCTCTGTTATACAGAAATACGTTGACAGGATAATCTCCGTATCGGACGAGACAATTGCCCTTGCGCTCTATCACCTTCTTGAGCACAACAAAATACTCGTTGAGCCGGCGGGTTCTGCTGGTCTTGCTGCAATACTTGGTGGGAAGTTGGACATTTCCGGGAAGAAGGCTGTGGTTGTCCTTTCCGGTGGTAACATAAATTTGCTCCTGCTCTCGAAGATCATCTACAAGTCGCTTGAACATGAGTCGAGGCTGATAAGGATTGGTTTCAAGATTCCAGACAGGCCTGGAACACTATACAGGATTGCATCTGCCATATCTGAGGCCGGCGGAAATATATATCACGCGGAGGTTGACAACCTGGACGAAACAACCCCTATCGGCTTCCAGAGCATAACCTTCACAGTCAATGTAAGAGGATCGAAGCATGCAGCAGAACTTCTTGAAAAGGTCAAGTCCGTAGGGTATCACTTTGAAGTTTTTCAATGAAGTCAGAGGATTCTGAATTCATTCTCATCGGGGCATTCCGCATCCTCAACGGTATATGATGAAACTTCTGCTCTCCTCATGTCGTGGACGCAGAAATTAATGATCTTGTAGACGGAGGATTCCTCGCCGCAAAAGAGGGCTTCAACAGTTCCGTCTGCAAGGTTGCAGATCCAGCCTGAAATGGCTGCGTTGTCGGCAGCATCCTTAGCCTGTCTCCTGAAGGACACACCCTGGACGTGGCCCGAAAAAATAACCTTTTTCGCAACCATTCCGGGCATGTGAGATCAGAATACTGACAGTTTACCTTCGACAAACTGGTTTGTCAAATCCGATATCCTGCTGAGATGGCCGTCAACGATCGACCTGATCTTGCTTTCATATTTAGATGCCTGGACTCCGTTTGCGTATATTGCCTGCACGCTTGCGACATGCGGATCTGAAATTTCTCTTCCAATCTGGGACACAATTCTCACCAGTACCTCCTCTATGTCGCCTCCTGCCTCCTTCACAATGTCAGCAGCTATGATGTTTGATAGAACATTATAGAGCTTTCCAACATGGGTGACGGGATTCTTTCCGGCTGCCGCCTCCATGCTCATTGCCCTGTATGGAGTGATGAGGCCATTGACCCTGTTTCCCCTGCCCACCGATCCATCATCTCCATTCTCCATGGACAGTCCCGTCACGGTAAGATACTCAACATGTTCGGCTTCGGAGTCGCCCGTATTTACAAAGACCTGCACTTTCTTGTCCGTCAGCTTGGTTGCGTTGTCCAGAACCTTCGACCTGAGCTGCTCCTTGATGTTCTGGTACTCGCTGTGATCCTTCACGTACTTGTCCACAAAGGCCGCCGCGACTGTCAGGTTGATTGTGTTCTTCTCCCTGAATCCCATAACCTTGATATCGTATCCGACCGCGGGAAGGGTTTTCTTCAGGTCGCCATTGATGTATTTCTCTGTTGCAAGAACAAGCTTCTCTGTATCCGAGAAGGGAGCGAAACCAACGCCAAATGAAGTATCGTTTGATTTCAGCTTGCCGGTATCGAACAGTCCCCTTAGATCGACTGATCCATGGCCTATCATCGAGTCTATGATAACGTCCGTATCGATGTTTAGATGCTTGAAGTTTGATCTCAGGTATTCCTTCGTCGCGCCTATCGAGATAGACTTTACCGGTATGCTCTCGCCATCCACCTGAGAGGTTGCCCTCCCGCTCAATATGATGTAGCTTGGCTCAAGTATCTTTCCTCCGCCATACTTGGGCTTTGACTGTCCGCCCACCGCCTCCAGCTGATCCGTATTGTGATGCAGTACTCTCCCGTATTCCTTCAGGTAATACTTGCTAAGTTCCCTGCTGACGGCCTCGGCTATTCCATCACAGATACTGTCTGGATGACCGATTCCCTTTCTCTCAACAATTTCAACGTCACTCTTGTGTGTCGGTACCTTGTTAAGCTGCTCGATCGATATGTTTCTTGCCATTACTTATCCGTCGCTTATTTAAGCTCGATATTAAAAATTTTGTTAGCGGATCCCATTAAATGTGCTTCCTGTATTAATTATTACCATTAGTAATATTTTTAACACATTCAAAGGAATGGATTATTCAGCAGCAGACGGAAAAAAGGATATCACGAATTCACCTAATTATCCTGCCAACGTTCTTGTCTCTTACCAGAAAACGTTCCTATGATTTCAATGTGATGAGGTATCTTATGAGTGCAGATACGGCCCTGCCCCTGTGGGAGAGTCTATTCTTTGCATCAATATCCATCTCCGCCAGGGTCAGGACCTCACCTTCGGGTATAAACACAGGATCAAACCCGAAACCAGTTGATCCCTTCGCCTGGCCTGATATAGCCCCCTTGAGGACGCCGCCGAACTGCATTATCGTCCCATTCATGCTCAGTGAAACGACTGTCTTGAAGTACGCAGTCGGGTCTTTTCCATCTACAAGCCGCTGGATGCCTGCGTACCCTATTGTGGCATTCACATAGGATGAATAAGGGCCGGGAAAACCATGGAGTGCAGGTATGTAAAGTCCCGTGTCCTCAAGAAAGAAATCATCATGAAGCTCCTTTCTTACCTCGACACAGCTCCGGTATGATATTATCTCAGTGGTATCCTCCTGGATCTCCTCATATTTCACATGCTTCCATTCAAGCGGGATTCCGGCAACACCGAACATGGCCGCAATTTCCTCAAATTTATGCCTGTTGCTTGTTACAAGTATCATACATATCTCCTCCTGGCCTCTATCGTTTTGAGATTGGAAAGGACCTCATCTGCTAACCTGATATCAGCCCGGTAAGATTCAAGGAAGTGGTGCCACAGTGAAGGCCGATCCCCATGCATGCTTGCCAGCGACTCCTTCAGCAGGAAAAGATCCTGTGCAAGCTCCTCCATTTCTGAAGGATAGGTACCCATGCTTGCATCAATGAAGTATATCTTGCCACTCAGATCGACAATCATGTTGCTTGTCGTGAGGTCTCCATGAGAAATCATGTTCGAGTGCATCCTGGCCACCAGTCCACCGAGGTTGTGCATCACTGCTTGCGGATCGTCCATGGAAATGAGCGCATCTCTCATGCTGATCCCTTCGATCCGCTGCATGATAATTCTCGAGGAGTCTGGCCTGAATGAATATATGGTTGGAGTGTCGATGCCGATTTCATGCATTCTCAGGGCTATGGAAACCTCATTTCTTATCCTTGAGGATCTTATCCTTGAGTCAAGCCTGGAGTCACGATATCCTTTCCGGATCCGGGTCTTTGATATGGCTTCCCTGCCAATATACCTGGTTTTCCTGATTACTGCCTCTGCGCCCTGCATCTGCCTCGGTCTGCTCTCTGATTTGACCCATCCCGCCTCGACCTCATCTATCCTGTAGTTCTGGATCACCGCAGTATCCTCAATTTCCTGCCGCTGTCCACTTTCGTACATGAGCTGGCCGGCTCTGGCTATCATTGCGCCATTGTCCATGCAGTACTCAGGATCTGTAAGATAAGATTTGCAGCCATTTTCGCGGCTCATCATGTCAATCATCTCCCTGAGCCGCTTATTCTTCGCAACTCCTCCGGCCAGAAGTATTTCGCTCTTGCCTAGATAGTCAAGCGCTCTTTCCGTTACTTCAACAAGCATCGCAAATGCAGTCTCCTGTATGCTGAAGCAGATATCCGGATCCGACTCGCCGAGCTCCCGGTACCTCTTGGCCGCAGTATAAATACCTGAAAAAGAGGTGTCCATGCCCTTGACAGAATATGGAAGATCCAGTAGTTTGCTGCCAGACGCAGCCAACGTTTCAATTTTTGGGCCTCCAGGGAAGGGATATCCGAAGTCACGGGCTATCTTGTCAAGCATGTTTCCCAGCCCAATATCTATGGTCTCGCCAAAGACACGATACCGACCCCGCATATGCGCAATGACCTGGGTATTTCCTCCAGATACGTACAGCATCACTGGATCGACTGCACTAGAGAGCATCCTCCCGATCTCAATATGTCCCAGAGGGTGATTGACTCCAACAAGCGGGATTTTATGCCTGAGCGAAAGAGTTCTCGCCGCTGTTGCTACAACCCTGAGGCATGGGCCGAGTCCCGGCCCCATTGAAAATGCTATAAGATCGACATCGTCGATAGAAATCCCTGCTTTATCGAGTGATTTCCTAATGACGGGGACAACGTTCTCCGAATGGTGTATGGCAGCCTCCCTTGGATGGATGCCGCCCTTTGGAGGCGAATATGTCGAGGAAACGCTTGCAAGTATCCTGTTTCCGTCAAGAATGCCGCATCCCACTGTATGGGCGGTACCTTCAATTCCGAGAACGATCACAAGGTGTAATAATCAGATGGATAAAACTACTTTCACATCCCACAATTTAACGGCTCATATATTTCAGGTCATCCTCATCATCACCCATTCCTATCTGGAAGATTTTCCAGGAGCGACCCATGTTTTCCGGTATTTCCGGAAATCTTTCCTCAGGGAAACTTGTGCATTGCCGGAAGGCAAATGCCATGGCTAATGGACGATGCTGCCAATTCTCCTGTGTAATTGAGTCGGGTATCAGATTATTTATTAACTCATGAAAAATAAGGGGCACCTTAGACCAACATCGATCAGGAGTGAAAATAATGGCAAATGCTGTGGCACTAATTGCGGATCCAAAGACCGGCAAGACGCACAAGAGAGAAGTCTCTCCGGAGAATCTGGGATCGCTAGCAGGAAGAAAGATAGGAGAAGAACTTGATGGTATATTCTTTAATCTACCAGGATACAGGCTGAAATTAACTGGAGGAACCTCGGTTGACGGTTTTGCAATGAGATCCGACCTTCAGCTTTCCGGGAAGAAGAGAATCTTGAAAACCTATACAAGAGGAAAAGCAGGAAAAGATGGGAAGAGGAAGCGTGTTACTGTACGGGGAGCTATCGTCGGGACAGATATTTCGCAGCTCAATCTTAAGATAATACAGTACGGCCCCAACCCTCTTGAAGGGGAAGAGGCAAAGGTCAGCAACTGATGGATTCCCAACCAAGTGTTAACATAGGAATGGTCGGTCATGTCGATCATGGCAAGAGCACGCTAACTCAAGCCCTGACAGGAACCAAGACAGACACACATTCCGAGGAGATAAAGAGGGGCATCTCGATCAAGCTCGGTTATGCCGACGTGACAATTTATAAGTGCACAAACGAGAACGGTGAGGTATATTACTCCAGGACCCCTGAGGAGGGAAAATGCACAGTATCAAGATCAATATCAATTGTTGATGCCCCCGGACATGAGACACTGATGGCTACGATGCTTGCCGGCTCGTCAATCATGAACGGTGCCCTTCTTGTAATAGCCGCGAACGAAAAATGTCCTCAACCGCAGACAAGGGAACATTTGACTGCGCTGGAGATAATGGGTATCAGGGATATAGTCGTGGCACAGAACAAGATAGATCTTGTCACAAGGGAGAAGGCGATAGAAAACTACAATGAAATCAAGGCCTTCCTCAAGGGAAGCGTAGCGGAGGATGCACCGATTATACCGGTGAGCGCCTATCACAACGTGAACATAGACTCGCTCTTCAAGGCAATCGAGGAGAGGATACCTTCTCCTGCATTTGATCCTTCCAGGGATCCAATGATGTATGTTGCCAGGTCTTTCGACGTCAACAAGCCGGGAACAGATCCTGTCAAGCTTGTCGGCGGTGTCCTTGGCGGATCGCTGGTAACGGGTGAATTGCGGGTTGGTCAGGAGATCGAGATCTCGCCCGGCATTCAGATAACGCGAGGCAACAAGCAAACCTGGGAAAACGTGATAACCGAGATAACGAGCCTCAGGGCAGGAACCAGCAGCCTCGACAGGATAAGACCGGGAGGGCTGGCCGCAGTCGGAACCAAACTTGATCCGTTTCTTACCAAGAACGACTCCTTCACGGGCAGGATTGTAGGTAACGTCGGGAAGGCGCCTCCAGTCGTATCAGATGCTGTGGTTGAAACACACCTGCTCACAAGGGTTGTGGGTTTTGCCGAGGAGCAGACCATCACGCCGATAAAAAGCAAGGAGAGCCTCATGCTCACGGTCGGCACGGCAAATACCGTTGCAGTAGTCAACTCTGCAAGAAAGGATGACATTGAGGTCAGCCTGAGGTACCCGGTTGCAGCAAACGTAGGCGCAAGGGTTGCCATTGGCAGAAGGATTTCCAACAGGTGGCGCCTTATTGGTTATGGGGAACTCAAGACAATAGCGTAATTGCAGACGCTGTTCAAAGGGCATTCGGTGCAGTCAGGCGACTTCCTGCAGAACCTCTTGCCAAGCTCAACAAGACATGCGTGATAGTTTTTCAGGACGCTGATGGAATGCCTGAGATCAGAGAGTGCATTTTCCATGATCTTCTCATCAACCGCTTCTTCCGGGTAATTGATCCGGGAAATAATCCTCCTCGTATAGGTATCAACAATCATGACAGGCCGGTTGAAAACATACAGGAGTATTGAATCAAGTGTTTCCTGCCCGATTCCCTTGAGACCGCCGAAGAAACCAACAAGATCTTGTGTTGTGAGGGACTGCATTGCATCAATTCTGCCATACTGATCCACTATTCTGGTAGCTATACTCTTAATCCTGGAAGCCTTCTGCCTGAAGAAACCGGCGCTCCTGATCCTCAGCGAGATAGCGTCCACATCTGCTTCGGCGATCCCTGGCAGTGAAAGCAGGTTGTCCTTCTTAAGCTCCAGAATTGCCTTTTCAACGTTCTTCCATGAAGTATTCTGGGTCAGGATGCTTCCAATCAGGATCTCGTCATTGGTCTCTGCAGGCCACCAGTGGAGATCGCCGAAATACTCATTCAACTTATTGTATAACAGGAAATGATCTTTCAATTTATTCCGCTAGTAAATCACATGAAATCAATTTTTCCAGGCACGTTTTGGATAGAGTATGCTGGAATACAACTGAAACCTGGGCCCTGACGGCTCAATTTTGACGTGAAAAAAATTGTCAAGGATAGATGAGATCACAGGCTTCACACGACGGGAAGGATGATGTGATATCGATACCATCTTTTTAAATTTGCCTGAAAAGCAACTGGAACATTAACCTGGGCATTAACATATCATTGCAACCTTTTTTAATGACCATGCCATTTAGTGAGGATGAGCGAATTTGATGCTATTGTTGTGGGGGCTGGCCCCGCAGGTTCATCATCTGCAATAAAGCTTGCCTCTTCCGGTCTTAACGTTCTGCTTGTGGAGAGATCAGATCCTCCGGGAAGCAAGAATGTCTCCGGAGGCATACTCTGGGGAAACG
>JAMCPG010000016.1 GCA_023379845.1 Thermoplasmatota archaeon | reverse complement strand
CATTTCTTTTCTCTTTACCATCCCTCTCGGGATACCGGCTTGCGCCGGTTGAACTTTACCAAGGAGAGAGGACTTTCCTCACTCTTTCGAGCGTTAGCTGTCCTCGGGCTTTTACATTCACCGAAGGAGGCAAAAGGGCTTTATTATCTTTTTCGGTCAGTTATCACAACATTGTGCCTTAAGGGAAACCCGACAATCAAACCTGGATCTTTTCTGCCCACTTCCTTGAGACCAGCATCGTTGCGAAACCCTCCTTCAGGTGAATTATGTCATTATTTCTCAGGACATAGTCACCCTCGGGCTGGGAAATTGGTGGAAGATCTGATGTTATCCGCACAAGAACGTAACTCTCCTCTACCTTTTTATTCTCTGGTTGGGGATGAAGCTCTATCTCCTCTCTAGTAACGGTTGGAACGGGTGTTTCGCGCTCGGAGGTATCGGTAAATCTTCGCATCATCTCCTGGATGGTCTGCTTCTGTTTTTCAAGGAACTCCTTTTCCTCTGTAGTCAGCTGGTTCCATTCCTCACCTTCAATCTCATGCAGAGAGAGTTTCATAAGCTTGCTGAACCTCAGTTGGAAAAATACGGTGAAGTCAGTCTCTACCTGTTTGATTCTCTCCTTTATCTTCATGTATTTCTCAATATCCGAAGCAACAGCTGAATCAGCTTCTATTCTCAGGGTTCTGAGTGCTTCCAGGATGCTACGGTAAAAATCTGATTCTATTTTTCTTACTTTCTTTGAGCTTTTCTCCACTCTCACTGCGGTCTGCAGGTCCGTGCAAACCTTGTCAACTTGAATGGGTGTAAGCGTCATACCGGTTAATCACCGATGCGATATTATTATCTTTCTGATGCATGACTGCACAATGTTACAAAAAGGTTGGTTCACAAGGAAAAGACATATTCAGGCAGATCCCGGAATATAGCGGCGAATATCTCATCGTTGTTCTGGTACTGCTCCTTGATCATTATTGCCCTCTTTGGAACAGAATCAGGTGGTATAACCTTGTCAGGTTTAGCAGGATCGTCCACATAGTCACTTTCAAGCATAAAATTCCAGGTCTTTTCATTTATTGCTTTTCTGACGTTATCTCTTGTCGCGAGTATTGATCTGGAAATTTCTGGGTGTACATGGTTAACCTCAGGAGAGGCATGGTGCTTGACTATTTTACGGAGATCAGCTCCCGCCTTTACTGCCATTGAATGGATCCCTTCCATGCCTGATGAGTCCAAATCTTCGGTGTGCAGGACAACGGCACACCCTATTTCCTTTGATATCTGCATGCAGCGCATCATTATTTCGTTAGATTCTTCCGTAATCTTTTGCTCTACTGGAAAATGAGGCCTTCCGATCTCACCTATCGCGGTAGCACGGTGCTCTCTGCAGTATTTTGCCGCAAGTTCAACACCATCAAGCATCATCTGTTTTGCATCGAATCCTCCTTTTTCCCAGAAAAAATAGTCTAGGGGGTATGGCCCAAGTGTGACAGACACTCTTAGCCCGCTTTCGCGTGCCATCTCAGCCAGCTTGATCGTCAACTCATATCGTTTCTCGTAATATCCCGAATACCCGCTGTAATAATCCGGAAGATTGACAAGGTTTATTCCTGATCCACCTGATGCCATGTATCTTTTTACCGCAACTTTTCCCTGCTCACCAAGGTTCAGGTGGAAGTGAGCATCGAATGCGCCAGGGACAACGGATGACCCCATGTTTCAGATATCATGGCAAAATGCTTATAAGTATGCTCCTGGAAAGTCCGTTCAAATTGTACCGTGAATAATCAACAAAGCTTTATTATTCAAGATCCAATTTGCTGTGAAGGTGTTAAACAATGCAGCAAGGTCAAATGGCCTATGACAGGGCTATCACAGTCTTTTCCCCGGATGGAAGGTTATTTCAGGTAGAGTATGCAAGAGAAGCGGTCAAGAAAGGATCAACAGCACTGGGCCTTAAATTCTCTAATGGGGTTGTTCTTATTTCAGACAGGAAAGTCAGAAGTAGGCTTGTGGAGCAAAACTCGGTGGAGAAAATACAGTTAATAGATGACTATGTGGCGGCAGTGACTTCCGGCCTGGTTGCGGATGCCAGAGTCTTGATTGATTTCTCAAGAATGGCAGCACAGCAGGAAAAGGTAACTTATGGTGGTCTGATCAACATGGAGAATCTTGTTCGCAAAGTTGCTGACCAGATGCAGCAGTATACACAGTATGGAGGGGTTAGGCCCTATGGTGTATCTCTGATATATGCTGGGGTTGACAGGATTGGCCCAAGACTTTTTGATTGCGACCCAGCTGGAACAATTAATGAATACAAGGCAGTGGCAGTCGGATCAGGAAAGGATCAGGTTGTAGCGTATCTCGAGAAGGAATACAAAGAAGACCTCAAAGAGAAAGAAGCTGTTGCTCTGGGTATTGCAGCCTTGAAAGTTGCTTTGGAAGAGGAAGGCGGGGTTAAATCACCCGAGATCGCCACCATTACAGTAGGTAACAAATATTATTTCTATACCAAGGAAGAAGCTGCAAAATTCACTTCCTGAAATTGAGGTGGAATACTCTACCTTAAAACTCATCTTTTCAGTTGATGGAATTTTTATTAAGCAACAGTTTGGCTCTTTTCAGCAATAATTGTACACACCTTATAACCATACTTGACAAAGTGGCAAAAAAAGGATATGCAACTGTTGAAATATAGTGCCTACTCAACGCGTAACTAGTGAAGGTAGCTAGCGACACTAGAAAAAGCTCAGCAGGATCCACCTATAAATTGTAATTTGTGAGCATCCTTGAGCTCAAAGACCCCATAGAAACCAACTATCTGGAAATTTTCTGTTGGTGGACCTGCAGTATAATGCCAGCTCACCCTCATGAAAAATTAAATGTTCTATCAACAGGAGTAAAACCTCTCTTGGCGATATACGCCTGTAACTAGCCCCAAGATATTTAGAGGCTTTCGTGCCGTCAATAGTTTTCTGACCGAACTCATCATGATTATATTTTCCAACTGATTCAATCACCTTCCCGTTCAGTGTTTTAAGCTCTCTTTCCAGAGACTCTTTATCTGCCTCATGCGAGTGATCAACAAAACTCCTGTAATAGTCAAGTTTTCCCACCTCTAAAGCTTCGAGATAGCTCTTCTCGACGTCAATCATATGTCTGAACTGCTTTCCAAATGATCCACATTTCGCGACAGGACTTTCCGATAAAACTTCTTTGTTCAGCGTTCCCAACAGGTCCATCAAAACCCTTGAATGAAGAATAAACTCATCGACTAACAGCTTTTGCTCCTCTTTCATCTGTTGGAATCGAGACATGATTTATAACACAAACTAAATGCCTATGGACAAAGAGTCCATTTGTCATTCTATGGAATGTTAAAGGCAAACCATATGGGTAGGCTCGGAGGTATGCATTTAATTTTACCGGACAAAGCTGTAAGATTTGAGATTGAAAAAACGGCCAGACTTAACAGAATAAGTAAACATGTTGTTATGAATGATGGGAAATGATTCTCTAGTATGTACGGCGCAGGCGGACAGAATTTTGAAAACGCTAATTTGCAGGTAAAGAATTAAATGTAAAAATTTTATACTCGCAGCAACGATGGTAAAAGTAGAGGATGCTATAGTAGCGAAACTAGATTCACACGGCCACAGGTTTGAAATACTCGTTGATCCGGACGCCACTGATCGCATCAAGGCCGGAACTATTGACATAGATAAAGATCTGGCACTTGATCAGGTGTTCAAGGACGCAAGGCGTGGAGAAAAGGCTGGAGAGGAAACACTTAAGGAAGTTTTTGGAACCACTGATATATCTCAGGTGGCTATTGAAATAGTCAAGCATGGAGAAATACACCTCACTACAGAGCAGAGACGGGAGATGCTGGAGAAGAAGAGGAAGCAGATAGTCGAAATGATTGCTAGGGAAGCGATAAATCCACAGATGAATGCACCGCATCCACCTGCAAGAATCCTGCAGGCAATGGAAGAATCAAAGGTGCATATAGATCCATTCAAAAGTGCATCAGACCAACTTCAGACTGTCCTTAAGGCGATAAAGCCCTTAATCCCGATAAGAATGGAAAGGATCAAGATCGCCGTCAAACTGGTTGGAGATGCCTACGGACGAGTATACGGAGAGCTCGCAAGAAGTGGATATATCGTGAAGGAGGAATGGGATCACTCCGGGGCCTGGATAGGCATGCTGGAGATTCCTGCTGGAATGAGAGGGGATATCCTGGATCTGATCAGCAGGAAGGGAAAAGAAGGGGCCGAAGTTAGGTTACTTAAATAAGTACATCATGAAAGTTTTGGATCGATCCAGTATGTCATGAGAATATCGTCCACATATTCCCCGTTAATAATGAATTGGGATTTTCTCGCGCCTTCCTGAATGAATCCTATTTTTCTGTATGCTTCTATTGCATTTACGTTGGTTGAAAAGACCTCCAGGTTCACTTTTTTTATGCCATTCTGATCGGACCATCGCAACGCTTCCCTGATAAGGTCCGATCCAATTCCCTGGTGTCTGTATCCATTCATTACAGCAATGCCGAGGTTTGCCGTATGCCTGTTTTTTTTATACACTCCCCTCTGAAGGGTGAGTACTCCTGGAATCTTATCGCCAATGGCGGCTACCAGGGTCAGGTCATCGGGATTGCGAAGCCTCTCCTGTTCCCCGCGTTCAGTGTAAAGATAATACTCGCTGACAAAATATATCCGCTCGTCCATGACGCTCTGCATGCATTCAATTATCTTCTTGGCGTCTCTTGGCTCCGCTTTCCTAATCATGAGCCTTTCTTCAGGCACCTCGACACGTTTGCGGATCAAAGACAACTCAATTCTCTCTCAGTGCGTTTGTCAATCTTTTCAATATGCTTGAAATGTCCCTTGATATTTTTTGAACGTTCTCAGTAATCTTTTCATGGCTTCTCATAAAACTTGCGGTGAGAACAGCGCCTTCACGTGATGGTTTGATGACGCCGTTTTTCTCCAAAATCCTAAGAGAGTAGCGGACCTTATGTTCAGGCAGCTCTGTTAACTGGGATAGCTTGATAATGCCAGCGGGCTGAGATTCACGCAGTGCCTCAATTATAGAAATGTGCCTTGCTAGACGTTCTACATCTTCCACCAGTTCACCCAATATAAGTAGATGCTGCTTCTTTTGCATGTATACCTTAAAGCATTCTAAAAATAAATAATTGGTCACTAATTAGGAGCACCAAAAGAATTCAGGGATAAATCGTCTTGCCGCCTTCAGATACCAGGACATCCTTACCGATAATACTTTCAATCGCAGCTACCCTCTGCGAGATATACTCGTCAAACTTTTCTGGATTATCTGAAACAGCCCTTATCTTCACAGCCTGATACCTTAGAGCTATCTGGAGCCTGAGCTTAAAAGCCTCGTCATAGCTCATCGTTCCTATGTCAATCGATTTCAATACTGCATGATTAAATACGAGGTTAAAGCTTTTCCAGCATCATATTCCCGGTTCAGAAAGAGGGCATGACAATTTGTCTGGCTGCCTTATGTGGCAAACTGGAAGAACAACATCGGAAATTGGCTGTCCATGGATTTTCCGGATGTTGCAAAGCAACGATATAGAGATAAGGAATGTAAATCATTATTTTTTGATCAGGCATACCTTGTTGCAATGCAGGTTCAATTCCACAAAGTCGATAATTACAGATTTTCTGCATACGATGAGAATACCATGAATGTTCCAGCCGAGGTATTTGCATCTGATGCAATAATGGAAGCAGCAAGGCATGACAACTCATTGAAGCAGCTTCTAAACATAACCTCCCTCCCCGGTATTGTAGGCAGGGCGATTGCCATGCCTGACATCCATCAGGGATACGGTTTTCCAATCGGTGGAGTTGCATTATTTGACTCAGATGAAGGTCTTGTCTCGCCAGGTGGAGTCGGATATGACATTAACTGTGGCGTAATACTCATCAGGACAGGACTTTCTATTAAGGAGGTATCACCCCACATTAAAGATCTTGTGGATTCATTTTTCGCTGAAATTCCCGTGGGATTCAACAAAGCTGGACTGCGTAACGTTTCTCACCATGACGTCGAAGAGATCTGTCAGTCTGGAGTGAAATGGTCTATCGACAAGGGGTACGTAACAGAGGAGGATTCGCTGAGGATGGAAGACCGTGGATCATTGGAAGTGAATAACACAGGTGCTATTTCTGAAAGGGCAAAATCAAGGGGAATAAATCAGCTACTTTCGATAGGGTCTGGAAACCATTTTATAGAGATCCAGAGAGTGGGGAAGATTTTTGATGAATTAACCGCATCTAACCTCGGACTTTACGAGGACGAGGTGATGGTAATGGCGCATACTGGGTCACGCGGGCTTGGCCACCAGGTTGCAACTGACTACATGAAGGCACTTTCCGAAAAGCCGGAAGGGATCATCATGCATTCCGAAGACAGTCAATTGATGTCGGCGCATATCAAGTCAAAGATCGCTTTGAATTACCTGGATGCAATGAATGGTGCCGCAAACTTTGCCTTTGCTAATAGATCCCTAATATTGTGGAAGGTCAGGCAGATATTTTCGCATGCTTTCAGGATGCCGAAAGATGATCCATCAATACAGCTAGTCTATGCCCTCTCGCATAATATGGCCAAATTTGAAGAGCACAATATCTCTGGAAAAAGAGAGAAAGTGATCATACACCGAAAGGGTGCAACAAGAGCATTCTCATCGGAAAATCCACTCCTGCCGGACTTATTTGCAGATACCGGTCAACCAGTTATTGTGCCCGGTGATATGGGAACATCATCATATCTTCTGACTGCGATAAGGGGCAATGATGCGATCTCCTTCGAGACATCTTGTCACGGCGCCGGAAGGAAAATGAGCAGGCACCAGGCCAATGCAAGCTTCAGATACAACCAGGTTGCCGGCGATCTTGAATCCATGGGGATAACGGTCAGATCCGCAACCAAGAATGGTTTGGTGGAGGAGGCACCGGGTAGCTACAAGGACATAGAAAGTGTAATTGAAGTAATATCAAAGTCCGCTATATCCAAGCCGACCTGCAGGCTTAAGCCACTTGGGGTGATTAAAGGATGACAACCTTAACAAGATCTACTGGGATTTCTGGCCATATATTTTGGGAAAACAGGATGCAGAAGGGAACATTAAGGCTTGATGGAGACCGTCTCGTCTTCACAAAGAATATACCAAACTCGCCAGAAAATATTGGAACACTTATTCCTGCTATGTTCAACGCACATGTGCACATTTCGGATTCTTTCATAAAAGAAGAACCACCTTCCAATCTTCGAGAATCTGTTGGACCTGGTGGGTTCAAACACTCTGCCCTGAAGCGCGCCGAGAACTCACAAAAGGATGCAGGCATAAAGAAATCACTGGAAATAATGACCAAAACTGGCAGTTTCGGGTTCTGCGACTTCAGGGAAGGTGGTTTGAATGGCATAAAACTCGGAGAGGGCACAAGAACGGGTCAAGTGAAAGTTATACTTGGCCGCCCAGAGAATCCAGGCGAAATTGGGCAGGTTCTGAAGCATTCCGATGGGATTGCATTGAGTTCCATCACCGATGTGGATATGGAGCTTTTAAGGTTGTCAGCAGAGCGATCTCACAATGCCGGTAAATTGTTCGCCACGCATCTCAGCGAGGCCGTGCGGGAAGATGCAGATGCAGTTGTAGGCCTCGATCCCGATCTTCTTGTTCATTGCGGTTTTTGCAATGATACTGATCTCGCAAAGATTAGAAAAAAAGGAATCTCAATTGCAATTACACCGAGGTCCAATGCATTTTACGGGATTATGGTTGATTATTCCAGATTCATACGTGCAGGAATCAACGTATTGCTTGGAACAGATAACTGCATGGTTGCAAATCCGGATTTATTTGCTGAAATGAGTTTTTTGTATCTGAGCTCAAAGTACAAAAACAGGATAGATCCAGAAAGCATCATCGCGATGGCTTCTGTTAACTGGCGCAGAACTTTCGCTTCCGCAGAGTCTCGCATGCGAAATAAATTCCTCTTCTTCAAGTCAATTCTAATGACATCATATGAAGTGGTGATGAAGTCTGCTAATGAAAAATTTTCAAGAATAGAAATGATAAATTAACCTCATTATATGCATTGAAATAAGCTTCACTCCGAGCTCAGCAGCAATAGATCCGGGTGTTATGCGGCAGTCAAAAACGTTTATATTATGTTTTTCACTTCCCCGTGAAGAGGACGATCCTATTGAAAAGGAACTTAATAATAGCGATATTGCTAACGACAATGATGCTGCTTGGAGCAGTAGTCATTACTGGTAATTCCTACGCAATAACACCGAAGACAGGGATAGTAAACGAGCACATATTTTATGCGGAGAATGGAAATACAATATCCAACGCAAACGCCTCAACCGTTACAAATGTATACAACTACCAGGGGGTCCTCGTATCAAGTTCAACTGGCGCAAGCGTTTCGTTTAATCTGACGTATGGAAACTACCAGCTTGTTGTCCAGCCTCTCTTTGGAAACGTCGCAGGATTCGGTTATGTGATTGCGAGCAAGCTTTACTACAATTTGACCGTAGACAAAGCATCCTCATCGCTTAACCTTACTGTACCAGTGGTATCAACCTCAATGCATAGCTTCTCAATCACCGGGTTGTCTCCTTCGACAGCAACAGTATCATTCATAGATTCGAGTGGATTTGTTTTTAACACAGTCTCAACAAACGGGTCTGCAATGAACATCAGTCTTCCCGCCGGTCAGGTCATGGCCAGGGTATACTATGACGGAGCCTATTTTGATTACAGCGTTAACGTCGTCGGCACATCCCCAATATCGATATCAATTACAGGTCAGAAGAATATATTCGGTTACGTGACAAGCAGTACAGGAGCCACAATCAACTCTGTTAATGTCGTTGTGCTTAACAAGACCTCACTTTTCTACAGCACACAGCAGTTCACCGGTGATCAGTACACCGTATTTTCAAACAACTGGACGGACAGCGTTGTCATGATATCATCACCAGGATATTCTCCTGTCCAGCTTTATCCAGTCAAGGCTGGGCCAAATTCAGTTGTTCTGACACCATCAAACTCAACTATAATGACATCCTACACCCTCTCCAAGAATCCATCATACCTGAACGTATCAATATCATATTATCTGAACAACTCAACGCCTATTCCTAACTTGCCTAATGCTACAGTGGGTTCTCTTTACTGGCAGGAGATTCTTGATCACCTCTCCACATCCTATCTCGACAGTTACATGACGTCTCAGTTCCTGAACTATACCAATTCAACAATAATGGTAGGATCTTATAACTACCAACTGCAAACTTCTAAGGTAAGTGGCACCGTTACTCTTACGGCATCCACATTTACTGCGACAGTAAATGCAACATATTATAACAAGGCAGTTCCAACCTCGGTTTACAAAGCCCCTCTGACAGTCAAGATATATGGTCTTGCCACAGTTAACGAACCGGGCAAATTGCAGTACCTCTACCAGTTCGCTTATACCAATTCAAGCTTGGGATTAGCTACTTCATCTGTTCCTGTCACCACATATACATCACCAATAAAGGTAAGTGCCCTTTCTTCAACTGGGTTTTTCACGTTGACCTTCGGATCCTTGAAACTTCCTACTTTCATAAACTCAAACATGGGCTTTTACTGGAGCGGCCTCAGCTCGAGCGAGTATATGCTTAACTCGACACAGTCAAATACCGTGTTTGTTGCGCCTACAAATACATCCGTCTCTATCAATGTCTCTAATGCTTTCTATAACCCCGTTACCGGCCAGAGCAATTACCTTGAGTCTAACTTCACATGGACTATAAATGGAAAGACTGTTGTTTACGGATATAATATATCCTATGACTTTGGTACTACGCTCAAGAATACTGTGAACATAACGGGCGTCAGTGCATCTCATCAGACAAACAAGACATCCTTTACTGTGTACTCGTTCAACGGGACGCCCTATGCAAACTATACAATAAGTTACAGCGGTAAGTCTCCTTACAGAGGAAACACCTCCACAACGTCGACCTCACCGGTTCCGATATCTGTTCCACAGCTTACACCAGTGTCATTCAGCGCATACAACTCTTCTCTTACGGTGCCTGGAACCAGTTACAAGATGTTCCTGGAATACAACTGGAACTTCACTAATTTTACATCAGCTTCACCAAATGCAACAAATCAGTTCCCAACACCAACGCTAAATGGAACAACTCTCCCTGGAAACCTTACGGTAACTGGAGTGACAGGTGGATCCACTAAAGTGTACTTTGCGGTCAACGTAACAGTGACAACGCCGCCATCACCGGCAATAAACATTTACAATGCTACAAACACTAAGGTTTCCATAATCAATCCAGTATCTGCAGTAAGTGTCGTCCTATCGGGAAACTCTACAACAGATCCATATTTCCCGATCTCTGAGCTCTCATTCAACTGGTCGTTCTCGTACCAGAATGGAACGAAGATAGGATACAATTCTGCCGCGATCCCATTCGTATCTGGAAGCTATAACGGAACCTGGGTTGTTGTTAAGTTCGACACACTTCAGAACGTTGTTGTAACCCTGAAAGTTACTCACAATGGTGTTTCCGGTTATCTCAACAGGACCGTGACTATGCTGGTGAATACTCCAAGACTAGTCGTCAACTCCATTTATGTATCCGGTAAACTGGTCGAGGGAAGCACATCAACGATCTACGTTAATGTTACGAATAAAGGAAACCTGAACACCACGAGCTTCCAGATATGGATAGTTGTCAATGGGCTTACCGTTGCAACGCACTCATATACAAATGAACCTCTCAATGTATCTCAGACGAGGAATCTGTCATTCACCTGGTCCCCAAGCCTCAAGGGCAGCTTAAACATAGAAGTGCTTGCAAACAACACGAGCGAACCTGCCTACTTTAACCAGCTTGGCGCATACACCACAACTGTATCTGTTTCGCCTCCTGCCTATACCACTCCGCTGATCATAATAGGAATAATCGCAGTTATAGTTGTGATATTCCTGGCATACTACAGGTTTGCAACAAGAGGATCCAGGACTGCAAAGACTGAATCTAAACCAAAGATTCAGATACCTGAGCAGAAGAAGCTCGAAAAGAAAAAATAATCATGGGTATTTATTAACCCAAATTCATAATTTTATTTATTTTTGGCAGGATTCTTTTTGCTTTAATGTGTTTATGAATTTACCGCATGCTTGTCATTTCATGATTATAAAATTGAACAGCAAGCTGCCTACCAGTCTTATTTTTTCGCAGGTTAATCTGTCAAAATTATCTGTGTCCACTCCTTCAAGTCATTACAGCAAATCGTAGTTGAGAAATCATTCACTGCATAATTGGCACTTGCATGAAATCCCGCGTTTTCCGAGCATAAAAATAATTCCTGCGTGCGGATGGCAGGTGAACTATATAACTCGTAATCAACCCTAACTTGTCATAACAATGAAGGCATTTACCTTTTTATTCCTGCATATTGTCCATCGCTCTTAATATATCACAAAAGGATGCACCAAATCTCTTTATTCAAGTATGAGAAGAGAGATTTACACATAATTCTGGACACTACGTCGATAGCATCGCGGGATCATAAAAATCAAATTTAAAACCTCTATCATTTGAGATATGCATCAGTATATGAATGCATGAAACAATTCTTTCATGTCCAACAAACATTTCCTCTTCTGACACCGATTTGAATATCTCGTGCATGGATGGTCTCTTTATCTCTACCAGCTTGGGTATCTTCCTTACGGACTTGCTCAATTCCCTAAGTTCTATTATTCTTGATGAGTCCACTCACATCTACTCAAAGGCACTGGATCTTCTGTTCCTCTTCTTCTCGCTTTATGTTCTCGCCATTCCATACTTGACTCTTCCTGATATCAGATATCTCTCAAACTTAGCTGCAGGAATTGATTGAAGAGTGCGGAAAATAGCTGTTATTCATTACTTTCTATTAATAACTGCTAGCAACCATTAACAGAAGGGCGAAAATGCACAATATTCAACCGGCGGTTACAATTGTGATACCCAAGAAGAATGCTACCCTGAACGGATCACAGAAATGGAAGGATACGATGAAGGAATTTGTGCAGGATACAATGTCATATCTGGAACAGTACCATCAGAGAAGCAATTCAGAATCGGGATTCGCAGCAGACAAGAAGATGCTTGGCTGGAATGTGGCTCAGAGGAGGGATGACAGGATAGATAACGCTTTATTCTGCACCGGTGTGTGGCACAATATGTTCAATATGGGATGGTCTTAGAATAGTGTCCCCCACTCTCAGGCACAGTAAGTTATAACTTGAGTTCCGCAGTTTGATTTTCTTGAGAATGCATGCTTAAGTGCTTTTTTACTGTCTTTTCTAAGGAATTTATGTTCTTTTTGTCCGTGCACCATCAATGATTTTTTCTGGATATGGAATTTC
>JAMCPG010000015.1 GCA_023379845.1 Thermoplasmatota archaeon | reverse complement strand
AAATGTATATGGCCTGAATCCTCTTAATTCCACAATCTCACCTCAACACGCTTTCAATCGCCTTGATGTCTTCAGAATATCCTTCTTCTCCCTTTGGAGTTTCCAATACCATTGGAGTATCTCTGAATCGTTTGTCATTTACGAAATTCTTGATTCCATCAATGCCGAGGAGTCCCTTCCCTATCTGCTCATGGCGGTCCAGCCTGCTCCCCTTTTCCTTTTTCGAGTCATTAAGATGGAAGCCCAGCAGATACTTCATGCCAACCTCAGAACTGAAACGGTCCATGGTTTCGGCATAACCTTCCGGTGTTTTCACGTCATATCCGGCAGCAAAAACATGGCAAGTGTCGATACATACCCCTATCATATCCTTTTGACTGATGCCATCTATGATTTCGGAAAGCTGCCTGAATTGGTAGCCTATCGCTGATCCCTGCCCTGCCGCATTTTCAATTAGAACCTTTGTGAACCGTGACTCCGAGAGCGTTGAATTAAGTATTTCAGACATCTGGGCGATAGCAGCCTTTTCCGTTGTGTCCTTCTGTGATCCAGGATGAAGTATGACATAGTCAATTCCAAGGGCGTTTGCCCTGCTCAATTCCAGATGCATGGCGTCTATGACCTTTACCCTCATCTCTTCATTCGGCGATCCAAGGTTCAGGAGATACGAAGCGTGCGACATGGTCTTTCGAAGCCCGACCCTGGCGTATTCTGATTTGAATGCGGTTACCTCCTGATCCGCAAGAGGCTTTGCATTCCATTGCATCTGGTTCTTTGAGAATACCTGCATTGTCCTGAAGCCAAAAACTGCAGCTCTTGCAGGAGCGTTTGATATTCCTCCGGATGTTGAAATGTGCCCTCCGAGCAGAATCTTTTCCGTTACTTTCATGATAACCAGAAATAGCTGGGTTGATAATAATTACGTCTATTCTTTGTTTCCGGAAGCGAGCATCATGTTTATGAACTGGTAAACATGCAGGGCCAGCGCCGGGTTATCCGTATATCCGCATGCGTCGAGATCCGGACCAGCCAGCATTGCTCGCTTCTGATCGCTCACGACATCGGTTGCTATCAGGCCCTCCTTCCTGAATACCTCGACGTTGGCAGGAACACGTTTATTAGGCGGGGTCACAAAAACTATCCTTATGTTCCTCTTAGCTGCGTTTTCAAGCTGTTTTTTCAGTTCAGTCCTGATCTCCTTGACTCTTGGCGTGCACACGTAAAGCTCACTCTCCGTGAGGTTGATCATTTCTTTTAGCTTTTCCATTACCTGTGTGGAACCATATATCGTGTATACGAGCTGTGGTTCACCCTTTGAGGGCAGTATGTCCTGAAGGTTTTTCAGATCGATGAAAAGATCATTCAACTTTTTCTCAAAATCACCGCGGATCTTTCCCATATCCTCTGGCTTGAACATCCTAGGTCTTCCTTCTGTTTCTTTGGCCAACCCTTTCTGTACAAGTGATTCCATCACCTTATAAGCCGAAGTCCTTGGTATTTTAGCCGTATCCGCAACCGTGTCAGCATTTGCCACGCCATGATATACCAGAGCAGCGAAACCCTGTGCCTCGTAAGAGGAGAGACCTAGCATTTTAAGCATATCGGTTGTTCGGCTCATCAGCTCGGGGTTAATTTCCATGACCTAACATTGGACGTATTTATATCAAGTTTTTTAATCTGCAGGTCCAGATTATATCTCTATCATGTCATAAACAGGGTCGATCGCACCTATCCTGATCCTTTAACCGATTCACTGTATGTGTTATCAATATAAGCAACGCAGCGCTTACTTTTATTGCAAATGTCGGGATCCTTCAAGGAGCATGCACGCTCCAAGCTGCCAATTGCCATTCAGTCTCTACTGTACATGGCGATAGGCAACTTTGCGAATTCGGCCTATTCTCCACTATCCTCAGCAATCAAGAGTGCTTACATTCTTACTTCGGAGGAGGTAGGTTTTATCACGAGCTCGGTATTCATAGGTTCGCTGACAGTCTCATTTCTATCCGGCTTTTTTGTGGATCGCCTGGGAAATCGGATCGCTTTGAGAATATCGTTCGGCCTTATAGCGACCGGTGCACTGATTTGCGCCTTTTCCTCTACGTATCCGGTTCTCCTCTCAGGCTTCTTCTTGATTGGCTTAGGGTATGGCAGCATCACTCCAGCAACGAATTCACTGGTAATGGAGGAATACTACCCTGAACACATTGGCCGCATGGGAATAAAGCAGACTGGTGTTCCAATAGGCTCCATTGCGTCAGTGATACTTCTTCCTATAGTTGCAATAACATTTGGAATCAGGTGGCCTTTCATTATCCTGTTTGCAACATCAATTATTATTGCAATTGCAGTGAAAAGCAGACCAAGGCCTTCCAATGGATTCAGATTCAGGACTTACTTTTCTGATCTTCTCTCTGCAGCAAGGGATCGCAGGCTGCTGACTTATAGTGCATTCAGTTCGGTGCTCTCATGGGGGCAGCAGACGGGGCTCACTTTCTACGTGCTGTATTTCGTGGGCAAGGGTTTCTCTCTATACCTGGCGGAAATACTTTTGGGTTCTTTCCTGGTCGGCGCCGTATTCGGGAGGATATTCTGGGCCAGAATGGGTTACAGAATACATGGTGGATCGCGCTGGCATGCAACGATACTGATAATGTTTCTTTCGGGCTTTCTATATCTGATGCTGACGCTGGTACCGTCCAGCATTATATTCATGCTTCCGTATTCCATTCTATTGGGGATGAATGCTGCGGGTTGGAACAGTACGTTTGTAACCGCTGTATCTGAAATGGCTGGAAAAGACAGGGTGGGTCTTTACAGTGGCGTAGCACTTATCACTCTAGGTCTGGGTACTATTATCGGTGCACCTGTATCGGGCTATATCCGCGACTCCACAGGTTCTTATTTCCTAACTTGGGTTGTACTTGGAGGCGTCCAGATCATTACATCCATCCTGATGTTATCCGCATACATTCTCCATGAAAGAAGAGAATCAGGTGTTGTGGATAACGGCCAGTGAACACCGAATTACTGATATATCTGGCACACCTCATGTAAAGATGCGTCTTGACCATGATCTTGTCACTTCTGTGCTGAAAACGGATGGTTTCCTGAGGTCCTTCAAACTTCTCGAAAGCCAGATAACACCAGAATCCGTCCAGATCTTAGTTGATCTTACGGACAATCTCCTTAGGGTTGGAAATATAATGAACGGAGGAGCAATTGCAACAATAATGGATTTTGTTGGAGGACTTGTTGTTATGAATGACAAATCCATTATTAACGAGGTTACTACAAACCTCTCCATAGATTTCATATCCCCAGTTGCCAAGGGCCCGGTTACGGTAGAAGCCAGGATCATAAAACGAGGAAAGACTCTTGCCCATGCTCGTATAGATCTATATGACAGCGATCATGTATTATGCTCGACCGCACTCGGTACATGGTTCATTTTCAGGTGATGCTTTAAAATGTGCGACAAATGTTCAGAACCTTTCAGGAAACTTGAAGGAAAAAAGATAGTCATAGGAGTGACTGCAAGCATATCGCTATACCGAGTCCCGGATCTGGTCAGGGATATAGTTAAACAGGGAGGATCTGTTGTATGTGCAATGAGCGATGCCGCCCAGAAACTGATAAGCCCGGAGATATTCAGGTGGGCATCCGCAAACGATCCCGTTACCATAATAACGGGAAAGGTGGAGCACATCTCCCTTTTCAGCGACCCAAGGAACACTGTTCTTGTCATAGTACCTGCCACTTACAATACACTTGGAAAGCTGGCATCGGGTATATCTGACGAAATACCTTCTCTAATGTTCGCTTATGCATTTGGACATGGTGTACCTGTGATAGTGGCTCCCGCAATGCATGAGGACATGCTTAGAAATCCAATCATGGTGGATAACATACGAAGGCTCAGTTCCCTGGGAGTCAGGTTTATATCTCCAAGGATAGAGGATGAAAAGGCCAAAATTTCAGAGAACGTAAGCATAATTGATGAAATATACAGGTCATTCAACCACAGCAGCATGGAAGGAAAGAAGGCTCTTGTGATTTCAGGCAGAAGCGAGGAACATATCGATCCCGTTAGGGTTATCAGCAACAGGTCGACCGGCACAACGGGATACTGGCTCGCTAGGAACCTCTACAGGCTTGGTGCATCCCATGTAACATATATTGGGAACACAAATCAGCCGCTGCCGCCCTACGTTAACCATATACCTGCGGTTTCTACAGACGACTTTTACAGGGAAACAAAGGCTGAACTCAGATCGGATGCGTACGACATAGTTTTCGTTCCCGCTGCGCTTTCTGATTTTTCCGTAACAAGTAAGGACAGGAAAATTGAGAGCGGAAAAGAAGTTTCAATACAATTAAAGCCAAGGAAGAAACTCCTGGATACAATTCGGGCTGCACACAAGGGAACGCTTGTATCTTTCAAGCTTGGTCATGATGCAGGCAATACTGCAACAACGAGTACGCAGGAATACATCGTCTTCAACGCTATAAGATCGGAAGGAAGGACATTCGGCGACAACAGTGCAGAATATCGTGTATTCGGCGGCGAGGGAACTCAAGATATAGTTGCGCATGGAAAGGAGGAAGCGACCTGGCGGCTTATTTTGCACGTTGCCGGGGAGTGAAACCTTGATTATGGGCAAAATAAAGATCGCGGGGATGGAAATGTCCCTTTCCAGTCATGAGGAGGCCATGGATCTCGTCAGGCACAGGATATCGACATACATTGCAAAGGAAAAGCCAGACTTCCTTGTTCTTCCTGAAAAGTGGGTGATGCAGCGTTATGATGAAAACAGCGAAAGCCTGTCCGGCATTATGGATATGCTCTGCGATATTTCGGGCAGGAATGACTGCACTATTGTACCGGGAAGCTTCAGCATTTCCCGGAATGGAAAACTTTACAATTCCGCACCCGTGATAAGCGCCGGTAAGATAATTGGCTGGTCAGACAAAATATCTCTTTACCGCATAGAGAGGAATGAATTCTCATCCGGAAAAAGCATCGATATCTTCGAAGCGTCTGGGATAGTATTCAGCGTTGCCGTCTGTTACGATCTTGATTTCCCGTATTACGCCAAGGTTGCAATAAGGAAGGGAGCAAGGCTTCTCATCAACCCGTCTCTCATTCATGAGCGTTTCCATGACATGTGGCACATATATGTAACCGGTAGATCACTGGAGAGCAGGATTCCTGTTATATCTGTCAATTCATCCAGTCCTCCTCTCAACGGCGGGTCGGTCGGTACTTTACTGGAAGAGGAGGAAGGCGGTGTCATGATAAGGAAGGTCAAGGCTGTAAAGTCTATACTTTCATATACAATTGACATGGACAAGACCATACCTATGATTGAAAAAAGGATGAATGAAGACCCAGGTATATATTCAATCGGGGACAAATGACGCAATCTGTTCCGCAACTTCCCTATAATGCTCTGTCTGAGGAACGTGGCCAGCCGCCTTGATTATATGAAATGCGCTTCCACTGATGTTCTCATGCATTATGCTGCCATAACTTGGAGGAATAAGGGAATCAAGTTCACCCCATAATATCAGTGTCTTGCTGCCTATTCTCCTCAGATCCGAAGGTTGTATCCGCTCATTTGGTCGCGAATTCTTCTCTATTATCTTCTCAATTGAATCACGCCTGTTGTACCTGCTCATCATCATGACCCTGTTTAGAAAAGCTGTTGAAACATCGGTATCACCCTCTCCTACCGATGGATTCAGTCCCGCGGAGTCGATCAATACAAGGAATTCCGGCTTTGGCTTAAATTGCAAGGCATATCTCAGGGAAATCCAGCCTCCGTATGAATTTCCCACCAGACCGAACCTGTGCCATCCAAAAGAGGTAATGAATTCATTCAGCATGGCGCACTGGTCGACTATTGTGCAGCCTGCATCGATCACATCAGATCTGCCCTGGCACAGAAGATCAAGGAAATAGAGGGCAAACCTGTCATCCAGGAGGCTTGTAAGCTTTAACCAAGTGTTCCCTGTGCCTCCCAGGCCATGCAGGAAAATGAAGGGAATCTTTCCCGGTCGGTAGAGATAGGAAACTCTGCCTTTTGTAGAAATGAATGTAAGCCTTTCCATCCTAGGATACGAATAACAGCATTGCAGATATTGTTTCCGAAATTAAGTTTCTTAGCAGAAAAGAAGCAAAATGATTATTTATATCTCAGAATAATAACGTATGCCAGAAAACGGAAAATTTGTTTATATGTTTGAGGAGGGAAACCAGAAAATGGTCGATCTCCTTGGTGGAAAAGGTGCCGGTCTCTCTGAAATGTTGAATCTTGGGCTAACGGTTCCACCTGGTTTTACTATTACGACAGAGGCCTGCAGACGCTACATGAAACAGTCCACTTTTCCAGAGGGGATGCTTGACCAGGCCAAGAAGGCACTCAAGAAGGTAGAATCCCAAACTGGCAGGAAGTTCGGGGACGCAAGCAACCCGCTTCTAGTATCCGTCAGATCCGGCGCCCCAATAAGCATGCCAGGAATGATGGACACAATTCTTAACGTTGGCCTGAATGACAGCACTGTTCAGGGATTGGCCAAGCTGACAGGTAACACAAGATTTGCTCTCGATTCATACAGGCGCCTATTGCAGATGTACGGCACTGTTGTGCTTGATATCCATCATGATGATTTCGAGGAAGCCCTTTCCGCTGTAAAGAAGAAACATTCGCTGAAGAGCGATGTTGATCTTACTGAGGACAACCTTCGCGAACTAATATCATCTTATCTAGACATCTACAAGAAACGGGGAAAGGAGTTTCCGCAGGATCCAAACAGGCAACTGGAGATCGCAATCGAGGCGGTTTTCAAGTCCTGGAACTCGGAAAGGGCAAAAGCCTACAGGGAAATTAACAGGATACCCGACGACATGGGTACGGCAGTTAACGTTGTTGCAATGATATTCGGGAACATGGGAAACGACTCTGCGACCGGCGTCGCATTCACCAGAGATCCCAATACTGGCGAAAATAAGCTATTCGCCGAGTACCTGACAAATGCACAGGGTGAAGACGTCGTTTCTGGATCAAGAACGCCCAGATCCATAAAAGATCTGGAGAAGGAGATACCGGCTGCTTACGCTGACCTGATCAAATTCATCGGAATACTCGAGGATCATTACAGAGATATGCTGGACATAGAATTCACAATAGAGCAGGGGAAGCTCTATATGCTGCAGGTTAGGGTTGGAAAAAGAAGTGCCACGGCAGCAATCAAGATTGCTGTTGATATGGTCAAGGAGAAAAAGATAGACGAGAAGACAGCAATCATGCGCATTGGGCCGGATACGCTCGATTCTATACTCCACCCCCAGATTAAGAGGAGTGGATCTGAAGTGGAGATCGCAAAAGGCCTGGCCGCCTCTCCGGGCGCCGCTGTCGGTACGATTGTATTTTCTTCATCACGGGCAATAGAGCTTGCAAAAGAGGGCAAGAAGCTGATACTTGTCCGGCCCGAAACGACAGCCGACGATGTCAGGGGCATGTCCCTTTCCCAGGGTTTCCTGACACAGAAGGGTGGAATGACATCTCATGCGGCAGTCGTCGCAAGAGCAATGGGAAAGCCGGCAGTAGTCGGGGCCGAGGAGATAAGCGTTGATACCAAAGCAGGCACCCTGAAGGCAAGGAATTTAACGTTGAAGGAGGGAGATACGATCAGCATTGACGGGACAAGCGGAACTGTTTACAAGGGTAAAATAGAACTTGAAAACGCAAAAGGATCCGAGGATCTTGACACAATACTGACATGGTGCAACAGATACAGGAAGCTTGGCGTCAAGGCAAACGCCAACACACCAGAGGAGGCAAAGCTGGCAAGGGAAAATGGAGCAGAAGGCATTGGCCTCGCCAGAACAGAGAGGATGTTCCTCGGAAATGATCGCATACAGATAGTGAGAAGCATGATACTTAGTACAACCACGGAAGAGAGGAAGAAGTATCTCGACAAGCTCCTTCCGATGCAGCTCGCAGATTTCGTCGAGTTCTTCAGGGTGATGGATGGATATCCTGTCGTCATTAGGTTACTTGACCCGCCTTTGCATGAATTCCTCCCGGACAAGGAATCCTTAATCAACGAGATCAATAACTTGCAGAACAGCAGATCTCTTCTAGGAGGAAAGAAGGAAAAACTTGACCAGTTGAAGAAGCTGCTTGAAACGGTAAAGAATCTCGAGGAGTTCAACCCTATGCTGGGTTTCAGGGGATGCAGAATCGGCCTGCTGTACCCGGAGATCTATGAGATGCAGGTGAAGGCAATTATGGAAGCAGCAAAGCAGGTTGACGCCGAAGGACGTGAGCTTTTACCCGAAATTATGATTCCACTCGTTGGTCATCCAAATGAACTCAAGATCCTCAGGGAAAGACTGGTTAAGGTTATAGACGAAACGCTTGGTTCCAAGAAGATCAAATACATGCTCGGTACAATGATAGAGGTACCAAGGTCCTGCCTTGTTGCCGATAAGATTGCAGAGTATGCAGACTTTTTCTCGTTCGGAACAAATGATCTCACCCAGATGACATATGGATACAGCAGGGATGATGCAGAAGGAAAATTCATATCAAAATACCTTGAACAGAACATAATAGAGTTTGATCCATTCAACACAATAGACAGAGACGGCGTGGGAGAGCTAATGAGGATAGGCGTGGAGAAAGGCAGGAAGACCAGGAAGGATCTAGAGATCGGTATATGCGGTGAACAGGGCGGAGATCCGGATACGATTGAATTCTGCCACGAGATTGGCCTCGACTATGTTTCCTCATCGCCGTTCAGGATTCCAGTTGCCATACTGGTAGCTGCCAGGGCCAGCATCAAGTCCGAGAAGGCTGCCAACCAGTAATCAATCGATTGAGGTTGAGCCCTCATTCGCCTGGCCTCTCTTGCTGGCGGGAATGGAAGGTATAGCTGGGACCATGATTTACGTTTTGGAGAAAACCTGATATTTCTTCCATCTTACGCTGGGGGCGATTTGAAAGAATAATTTATGTCATCACATTCCACATCATCTGGCCTGCGATTTTTACATGGCATTCATATTGTCTGGTTGCCTTATCTTCATAATCATAAGATGCATTCCATATATATGAGAAGTAGCTGCGTGAGCGGCTAGATAGTTTTCCACATAGTCTATTGATCAAATAAGAAGGAGATGTCATAAACCCGCCCAGATCCAGGAATATCCAGATACGCTTTTCGCAGTGCAACATCCAGGCAAAGTCAATAAACATCATAAGTCTGCTTGTGATACCGGTATAATGCCTTTCGATGATCTGCACGATTACGTTCAGTTCCTGGCAAAAAGGAACGACCTGAGGATAGTTAAGGACGAGGTCAGCCCGGATCTGGAACTCACACAGATCCTCAGCGAGGAAGAGCGTATTGGCAGTTCACACACACTTGTTTTTGAAAACGTAACTGGATCAAAAATCCCTGCGACCGGAAATCTCTTTTCCACCCATGAAAAGATGCTTGCGATACTTGGCGACGAACCATCGGCCATAGGAGAAAGACTTCGTAACCTCACAAGAATGCCCGATCAGTCAGAATCTATGATATCCCGCGGCTTCGAGATGTGGAGGGAGCTTGGAGGGGTCAGGCCAAAGATCGCAGGTTCAATGCCTGGAGGATACAAGGAGCTTCAAACCGTTGATCTGTCAAGATATCCGATTACAAAGACATGGCCGCAGGATGCCGGTAGATTCATAACCCTGCCAATGGTCATAACAAAGGATCCGGTGACCGGAGCACGCAATGCTGGAATGTACAGGATGCAGGTCTATGATAATGAAACCACCGGAATGCACTGGCACATTCACAAGGGCGGTTCCTCTCATTTTCTCGCCCAGGGCAAGAAGGAGATGGACGTTGCCGTCGTGATCGGATCCGATCCGCTTACAATGTTCTCAGCCGTTGCTCCTCTTCCGGAATTCCTGGATGAATTCTCGTTTGTTGGACTTGTAGGGAAAAAGCGGGTTGAGCTAGCCAAGGGAATCACCGTTGATCTTGAGTACCCCAGAAACGCCGAGATAGTTCTTGAAGGTTACATTGACCCTGCAGAGACAAGGACTGAAGGGCCTTTCGGTGATCATACTGGCTATTACTCCCTTGAAGATCAGTTCCCCATTTTTCATATAAGGAAGATAATTGAAAGAAACGAAGCAATATACCCGACTACAATAGTTGGAAAGCTGTGGCATGAGGATGTTGTTATCGGGAAAACGGTTGAGAGGATGTTCCTTCCGCTCATACAGATGCAGTTCCCGGAAATCGTAGATCTGAACACCATGGAAGAGGCGGTTTTTCATGACATGGTTGTAGTATCAATCAAGAAAAAGTACCCGGGACATGCAAAGAAAGTCATGTTTGGAATGTGGAGCTTCGGTCAGCTCATGTTCTCCAAGATAGTCCTTGTTGTGGACGACGACATAAACGTGCATGACAGAAAGCAGGTGATCTGGGCTCTCGGGACACGGGTTGATCCTGAGAGGGACGTTCTTATAGTACCGGGCACTCTTACGGATACGCTTGATCATGCGTCGCCAATAATTAATTACGGTTCAAAGATGGGAATAGATGCCACAAGGAAGACAAGCGCTGAAGGCTATAACAGAAGGTGGCCGGATGTCCTGGAAATGTCAGAGGAGGTAGCTAAAAAGGTGAAGGACAGGTGGTCAAAAATTGGCCTTTGAATTTCTGAGAAAAGTTTCACAGTTCATCAAGATTGAGCATACCGTATTCGATTTGCCTTTCATTTTCAGCGGAGCAGTAATAGCCTCGCGCGGCACGTTCCTCCCGGTTACATTTCTACTCATACTCATAGCTGCCGTTTCCGCAAGAGCGGCTGGAATGTCAATCAACAGGATAGAGGGCAGAACATGGGACAGTGTAAATCCAAGAAAGAAGGACTGGGTTCTTGTAAACGGTAAGCTTTCCCTGAATGCGGCAATCCTGCTTACGGTCTTTTTTTCAGCAGTCTTTGAGATAGTTTCCTATTCTCTTAACTATCTCGTTTTCCTGCTTTCGCCTGTAGTACTTTTCATGTTCATCACCGATCCTATCATGAAGAGGATAACGCCATGGAGGCACATCTACATGGGAGCAACCATTGGTATGGGAGTGATGGGCGGTTATCTCGCAGTCACCCCTCTTCTGCCGTCAACACCCCAGGTTTACCTGATTTTCCTTTCAAGCACTCTATGGATTGCAGGCTTTGACATGATATATGTGCTTCCTGACATAGAAACTGATCAGCGGCTGGGCCTTAAGACAGTGATGACGAGGTTCGGCACCGATCGTGGTCTTCTCATATCCACACTGACACATGCGCTTTCGTTCGCAGCAATGCTTGTTGTCGGGCTTTACCTGGACTCATTCTGGTATTTCCTGATGCTTGTCCCAATTCTTGCCCTTATGATATTCCAGCATCACATTATTGATCCGAGAAATCCGGCAACCGTAAAGGCTTCTTTCTTTGATGCTAATTCGGTCATAGGGCTGCTCTTCCTTCTTGGAATAGTACTTTCATACAGCGTCGTTTCCATATGACGAGTATGCTCTGTACACGGCAAAGTAAAATATTGAAAGAATGCTGATAGATACTATGCCAAGGGATGCGAGCGTACCCCACACTTCAAGACCCCGATAGGCGAAGAAGAACATCAGGAATGCCCCAATGGATGGTCCCACAGCCCGGCCCCCTGAATTCGCCATGCTCAGGAATCCCATGTATCTCCCTGTTTTGCCTGCCGGTGCTATTCTCGAAACAACAGTGTTCATGCCTGGAGTTGTCAGGTTCTCGCCAACTGTTATGAAGACCATGTCAAGCATGAGCCCATACAGGCTTGAGGAGAAGGCAACAAGGAAGTAACCTAGCGAATAGAACAGGGAACCCAGGATCATTACAGTGACCACGTCGAGCCTCCTTGTCACCCATGTCATTGGATACTGGCCGAGGACAACGACAATGCCATTCACAGCATATATGTAGCCAAGCTGCTGCTCTAGAATTCCTACTATCTTGGTTGAATATACAGGTAATGTCACAGAGAACTGGGAAGCCACAAGGGTTACGAAAAATGTTCCCGCGGCGAACAGAAGAATCCGCCTGTCTAACGAATAACCTTTCGGCCTGGGTGTCGAGGAGTCCTTCATCTTATCAGCCAGCACCCGTACTATCAGGACAAGCTGCAGAACATTAGTCACGGACATGAGGATGAAAATGTAGCCCACGCTTATGCCCGCGATGTATCCTCCTGTTATGGGTCCGATTGCCCATCCGACGTTTGACATGATCCTGTATATCGAATAAGCCGAGTTACGATCCTTTACAGAAGTCACGTCGGCAACCAGTGCGGAAGCTGACGGAAAGACAAGTGCACCCGAAATGGAGCTCAGAATAAAGACTCCCGTTATTATCAGGAAGCCTGCACCTGTCAAGACTAGAACCGCTATGACAAGATAGATGAAAAAACCAGCAAAAGAGCCGAGGACAAGCGTCTTCTTTCTTCCGACCCTGTCTGCGAGATACCCGCCGAGAAAACTGAATAGCGATGAACTGACGGATAGCAGGGTGAATATGATTCCAACATAGAATATCGATATACCTAACGAGACATTGAAGTAGATAGCCATGAATGGCCAGCTGGCCCCAAAGCCAACGCTCCTTATGCACGAGGCAATAGAAACAACCCAGAACTGCCTGTTCCCCAGATAAAGAGATTCATAAATACGGCCCTTCAGGTAGTACCGCCTCAGCAGACCCGTATAATTCCAATGAAGATAAACGCAATCATCGCTGAACCATGAAGGGATAATTTTAAGCGTCGCGTCCGATTATTGGAAAGATGTGGGACGTTGTTTCTTACAGTCCACTTCGAGTCAGTCTTGCCGGGGGCGGCACGGATATTCCTCCCTATTCCGATCTATATGGTTCTGCAGTCGTCAACGCTACCATTGACCGTGGAGTTACGCTGAAATACAACTTTGACGAGAAACCACTGGAGATTTCTTCAAGGGACTTCTTCCGCAGCAGTATCATCGGTAAGCATACAAGAAGAAAGGGGTTGCAGGAGAAGCTTGCCGACCTCTTCACCGACTTTGGGATCGGCAAGGGGCGTCTTCTTATAAATAGCGACGTGCCTCCCGGATCCGGTCTGGGCTCTTCGAGTTCCCTGATCCTTGCGGCTCTCAACCTTATTCATAGCGTAAGAGGGGAAACTGTATCAAGGGAGGAGCTTGCGGGAGAGGCATACCGGCTTGAGAAGGAATATTTCGGCATAACACTTGGAAAGCAGGATCCGTACGCGATTGCATTTGGCGGGTTCAAGTACATGCAGTTCAGCAAAGATGCATTCGACATAAGCTTTTTCGATGAATCAAGCGATTTTATTAACAAACTTCAATCATCAATGCTTCTTGTGTATACGGGCAAAACAAGGGAAAGCAGCAGGATCCTGAAGGATCAGGTTACCCGTTCAGGGAAAGGGGACAAGAAGACCATTGAGCGTCTTGACAAGGTAAAACAGCTTGCAGCTGAGATGAAGGTTGCGATTGAGAAGGAAGACTTGCCGACTATATGCAGTATCATTAACAGGGGATGGGAATTAAAAAAATCTCTTGGCAGCCAGGTCTCAAACCCCAGCGTGGATAATATTATAGAGAAGGCCTTCTCATACGGGGCACTCGCCGCCCGTCTACTTGGCGGTGGCTCCCAGGGGTTTGTGCTTGTTATCTCGGATCCGGGCAACGTCGACCTGCAAAAAGAAATGCTCAATCACTCCACATTTGCGGTGAGAGTATCCTTTGACAGGAACGGATCCAGAATAAGCACACAGTGATCATGTTTCGCTATCGGAAGCATTGACCACATCCTCCTTTCTCACCAGAGATGCAAATGCTATGGAGAGTATCAAAATACCAAAAATAGCCACCGAATAAAGGCTGGAACTTATTGATCGGCCTGGGGCGGATATACCGGGCTGGTAAAGAGCCAGGGAAGCGACTATTATGCCAATGGCCCCTCTTGAGCCAAGTATTCCCATGGTCATTCTTGGCTTTATCTGCATGATCATCCTCTTCGAGGCGAGATAGTTTAAAGCCCCTCCAATGCCAGCCGACAACAGAACCAGGACTACTAGAATCTTGACATACCCTCCGCCAGGAATTGTTGCTTCTAGACCAGCGATGCTGAAAAATATCGGTATGAAGAAACTGTCGTTCAGGCGTGAAAGAGTCCTCTTCAGTTTCCCGTTCAGATCCTCGCCAAGCACAACATCGCTAATCAGTATGCCTGCAAAAAAAGCACCAAGCACGTATGTCACGCCTATGAGTTCGAACAGGAGAGAAACAAAAAGTGCACCGACTATAATTGCACCAAAAATTATCTTTTCCCCACGCTCCATAGCATGTATCCTGTCGAAGAAACCCATGACACGATCGGAATTTTTCCTGATCGACCGATCAATTATAACGACGAACAGAAGAAAAATTACTATTCCCGGCAACTCAATGTATATTTTCTTGGGATCAAGAGATATGGAAGTTACGGCAAGCGCGATAATATCTGAAAGAATCACCGACGCAAGAATCAGGTTTCCTGCATTCATCTTCAGTATCCCATTATCCTTCAGGAGAACAGAGATTATGCTTATTGAAGGAACCCCGATCGCTATTGAAAGGACAATGGATTCCGTAAGGTTCAGGCCAAGAAAATCAAAGGAAATATAGATCATGACCAACACAGGTACAATGAAACTAGTCATTGTCAAGATAATGCTTTTTCCAAATCCTGCCCTGAATGTATCAGTCGTTGCCTCTATGCCGATATAGAGAATGATAAAGAAAAGAGAGATTTCCGAAATTGAGCTGAAGATGGCGCTTGGCTGTATATAATTTAAAATGGCGGGTCCAAGAATTACGCCTGCCAGGATTTCACCTACAACTGCGGGAACGCCGTATCGCTCCAGCAGCTCTCCAAGTATGAGTGCTATAATGAGCAGAAGAAGGATTGATGTTATCAGCGACGTAATACCAGATTTACGTTGCATTCAATAAATGTTGTTACAAGTTACGTATAATAAAAAATGTTGGGAACCTCAGAATATTGAGGCTATTCCCATGATAACATAATGGTTTAGCATTATGGCAATGAAGAGCACAGAAACCGTGTTCACCACTTTCACAAGAGGGTTAATAGCGGGGCCGGCGGTATCCTTTGTTGCATCTCCGACTGTGTCTCCTACCACCGCAGCTTTATGGGCCTCCGATCCTTTGCCCCCATATTTTCCCTGCTCGATGTACTTCTTTGCGTTGTCCCAAGCGCCTCCTCCGACAGTCATCATTATTGCGAGCGGGAAACCAGAAAGTATCACTCCTATGATCACGCCGCCAAGGGCGAGTGGCCCAAGAACAAAGCCCATAATGACAGGTGTCAAAATGCCGATAAGGGCAGGTACCATGAGTTCATGCAATGCCTCCTTAGTTACAATATCAACAGCCTTGCCGTAATCAGGTTTCTCCGTCCTGTTGAGTATGCCGACATGCTCCCTGAATTGCTTTCTGACCTCTTCCACAATTGCATATGCTGCCTTGCCTACTGAGTTCATCAGGTATGACGTGAAGAAGAAGGGCAGCATAGCTCCGACGATTAAACCCACAAGGACAAGCGGGTTGTCTATAGCAACCACTGAAAATGCCGGTACGGTGTCAATCTCTATTTTGAATGCCGCGAAAAGTGTCAGGGCAGCCAGAACTGCACTTCCTATTGCATATCCCTTGGTGACTGCTTTCGTAGTATTTCCAACTGCATCTAGCGGATCGGTAACCTCCTGCCTTGTTTTCTCATCAAAACCGGACATCTCGGCAATTCCGCCCGCATTATCGGTAATAGGCCCATAGGCATCTATCGATATAATTATGCCTGTCGCAGAAAGCATGGCGGCGGCTGCAACCGCTATCCCGTAAAGGCCATAGGTGGTGGAGCCGAAATAATTCGACGTGATGCCGTAGGAGATAAGGATACCTGTTATTATAACGATTGCTGGTATGAAGACGGCCTGCAGACCGTAGGAGAGTCCAGTTATAATGTTCGTTCCCGATCCGGTTGTAGATGCCTTAGCTATCTTGGCAACTGGTCCGTATCTTTCCGAAGTATAGTATTCGGTAACATAGACGAAGATAAGCATTATTACGATTCCGATGACAGCATCAACAAAGAGTACCGTTATATTGCCCATAAGCAGGTATATTACGATGTAAAAACCAATAATTGAAAATATGACCGTGGCGATGAGACCCCTGTAAAGCGCACCCATGATCCTCTGGTTTGGTCCTTTCTTAACAAAGAATATTCCGAGAATAGTTGAAAGGAGGGCTACGGCTCCAAGGACCAGTGGGAAAATTATATAGTTCTTTGGGAGTCCTAGCAGAAATGCCAGGAGAAGCGACGCCAGAGCAGTTACAACAAACGTTTCGTAAAGATCCGCTCCCATTCCTGCGCAATCTCCTACATTATCGCCAACGTTATCTGCAATGACAGCGGGATTTCTCTCATCATCTTCAGGAAGCCCCTGTTCTATCTTTCCAACCAGATCGGCTCCAACGTCTGCACCCTTTGTAAAGATACCGCCACCGACCCTTGCGAATAGCGAAACTATCGACGCTCCGAAGATGAATCCAATCATCAGTTCAGGATTATCATATAATATCTGGAATGAGACCAGGCCGAGCAAGGCAAGAGATATTACGGTCAACCCTGTGACACTGCCTCCACGTATTGCAACCGCAAGTGCTGGGTTCAAACCCGATTTAGCCCTGACTGCTGCCCTGACGTTTGCCCTGACAGAAATGTTCATACCTATGAGTCCGGCTACGGCGGACCCAAGAGCACCCACAAAGAATCCAAGCGCAATTTTCCAGCCGTCAGTGAAGCCTTCATATGCATAAAAAGCACCGAAAATAACGAAGGTAAGGACAATTACAAAGATGAACACGGTTGTGTACTGTCTCTTCATGAAGGCATTTGATCCATGCCTTATGAAATCTGATATTTCCTGAGCCTTCGGATCGTCCACTTTTATTTTCAGAAGGATATAACTCTGTATCCCTGCATAAACCAGTCCAACAATTGATGCGATGAGAACGAATAACTCCCATCCAAGAATCGTGCCATACATAAGGAAGGGATAGTATATCACTTAAAAATTCTTCTTCTTGAGATATGGATGTTCGCACATCTTCCAACGCTTTCATACGGTTCAATTTAATCCAGCACATGGCTATGCCCCTATTCAAACTAACCAGTGGCTTACAGTCCTGTCATGACAAACCGGTAAAAACGGATGCCAAGCAATTTCCTAAAATAATAAACCAAGTATTTGTGGATGCCTAAGTCAATAAAAATAAGAAGTCAAAGCCTATAAACGATGTCAGAAACCCGGTCTCCTTCCTTTATTCCCAATCCTCTGGCACCAGTTGTCATGCCGGCAACTTTTGCGTTGAGCAGGGACTCAAGATCCTTGATTCCCGTAACCCTGACAGCAATATCCTTCAGTTTTTCGGCTGCTTCAAGATTAAGATAGCCGCACATCACGAATCCCTTCTCCCCCTTAAGCATGACAAGAGGAGCATCCTCCATCTCAACTTTCAGGTACGTGTAGGACTTGCTTCCGATCTTAACATGTTCGGTATATATCATGGCTGGATATAGTATCAATAATTATATTTTCATTCCTCCTTTTTTCTAATTGATAATCATAACAGTAAAGTGTACATTAACGATTAGGGAAAAATGGACGGAAAGAGCTTATGGCACACAACTCCAAGAGGAGACGACTGTCCTGCCTCATTCAATATGATCGTTGAGACCCCTCGAGGAAGCAAGTGCAAATTTGAAATTAGCAAGACATTCAGCGGAATAATCTTGGACAGAGTATTGCATCATTCAGTCATGTATCCAGCAGAGTATGGACTGATACCACAAACATACTATCTGGATAATGATCCGATGGACGTAATTCTTCTTATGTCACAGCAGACTTTTCCCGGGGTTGTGATAGAGGCAAAACCAATCGGGCTGCTTGAGATGGTTGATCAGGGCGAACAGGATGATAAAGTCCTCGCAGTAGCTGCTAGAGATCCAATATACAGGGATTATGAGTCCATTGATCAGCTACCGGAACATTTGCCAAAAGAGATTTCAAACTTCTTCGAGATCTACAAGCTTCTGGAAAATAAGAAAACGGAGGTTAAAGGATGGCTCGGAAGAAGTGAAGCTCTGAGGGAAATAAGCCGCTCAATGAAGCTTTATGACGAAAAATTCAACCATTAGTATCATCAATTTCTGATCTGGATCCTTAACAGCACGATTGCAAACATCAACCAGAATTAACTGTTATCAAAGATAAAGTGTCATGAGATGCTTAAAACTTCTTTACACGAAAATTTAAATATTGAAAACACACGATACCGAGATGTCCCTTACCATAAACATGAAAACCATGTTCGTGGCAGTTGTCTTAGTAATCTTAACTCCTCAATTTTCTAGGGTATAATTCTTCCCATTATTCTAAAATTGAATGTTTGACCAGTTTTGATGATAGAATTCTTTATATTCGTGTATACGTTATTACTGTATATATGGATCCAAGGATCAGGGAGATAGCAAAGAAGATAGGTGAGGATCGTGGTATTCCAGTCGAGGTCAAGAAGATAGGCAATTCCCACTATCTATACAAGGATACG
>JAMCPG010000014.1 GCA_023379845.1 Thermoplasmatota archaeon | reverse complement strand
CATACCCCCTGATGTACATAGAGTAGTGAGCAAATTGGCAATAAAAATAGGTATAACTGGCCCGGTTGGTTCGATCAAGTCTGAAGCCCTCAGGAAAATAATCAACATGTTGGAAAACCAGGGAGAAAAGGTACAAGGAGTTCTGATGAGCGAAATTATAGAGAATAACAAGGTAACTGGTTATTCTCTCTTCGACATATACACAAAGAAGAGGGTTGTTTTTGCAGAAGCGGGAATAGTCTCGAGGGTCAAGATAGACAAGATAGGCGTGGATACGAGGATACTAGAGGACATACTGATACCGAGCCTGCAGAAGGCCAGAGAAATGGCAGATGTTATCGTCATAGATGAGCTGGGAAAACTTGAGAACACGTCCAAGGCGATTCAGAAGGAGATCACCGAAACGCTTGAGGGGACAAAACCACTCATACTTACACTGCACAAAAAATCAAGAAACCCGGTTCTACAAGAGATCAGGAGCCTCGAAGGCGTTAGGGTATTTGACATAACACCAATCAACAGGAGTCTTCTGCCCTTCAGGGTACTAAGGGTTCTCCATGGAGAAGAAGGAGCTTGATTGTTAGTACAGGAAGGAAGCTGCAGGATAGAAGTAGACGATTCAATTCCATCTAAGGGACCAGGCAAATCCGCTGCCGGTTTTTATAACGCATCCCAGAGGGTGAACAGGGATTTAACAATATCAGCGCTTAACGTGATACGGCCTAAAAGAGTCCTGGACGGGTTTGGCGCAACAGGAATCAGGGCAATAAGATTTAAGCTCGAAGTTGGATGCGAAGTGCATGTATCCGAGATAAACCCTGTATCCTTGAAATTAATAGAAGACAACATAAAACTGAATGCGGCAGATATAACAGTACATGCTGAATCCTTTGCAGAGACTTCAAGAAAGATACCTTTTGATTATATCGACGTGGACCCATATGGGTCGGCGGTGCCTTACCTTGATGCAGCCATATCCAACATAAAGAACAAAGGGTACATAGGACTGACCGCGACCGACCTCTCAGTGCTTACGGGCTCTTATCCCGAAAAAACCGTCAGAAGGTATGGTTCCATTATCATAAAAGATACGTTCAAGCATGAAAAAGGGCTTCGCCTTCTAATCGGCTATGTAGCCAGGAGAGCCGCCTCCATGGACAAATATATCCATCCAGTTGCGACATTCTGGAATGCCCACTATTACAGAATAATCTTTCAGGTCCGCTCTGGATCAAGGGGAGCCGACGTAATGTTGTCTGATGTGAAAACAATAAATCTCCATGAACATATTAGTTCATTTTATCCCGATAGGATAGAGGGTCCGATATGGTGCTCAGATATCGAGGATATCAACTTCATTGAAAAAATGAAACCTTCCGGACTTTCATGTGATCCTAAATTCCTGCATCTGATAGAACTGCTCAAAACAGAAAATAAGTCACTTTTTTTCTGTGATCTTGAGGACATTGCCAGATCAGCCCACACTGATGTAATGAGTCTTTCAAACGCCTTGGAAATACTGCAATTGGCCGGAGTAAGGGCTACAAGAACGCAATTCTCATACACAGGAATAAAGTCGGATAGACCGGTTTCTGAACTATTCAACATTTTATCTGAAAATTCACAACGACAAAAACAATAACCTGATATTTATCTGCCTCTCAAATGTACAGCTGGATAAGGATCATAAGACCCGTAAATGCACTTATGGGTTTTGTCTCGACTTATATTTCCGCACTCGTCGGAATAGGCCTTACCATCATACATTCTAACTTTCTTTTGCTGTCCACAATTGCAGGATTATGTGTATTCCTTGTCATCTCAGCTGGAAACATAATCAATGACATCAGCGATGCCGAGACTGACAAGATAAATCATCCTGACAGACCCATACCAAAGGGCAAGATAAAAATAAAGGATGCATGGATTGTCTCGGTTTTATTTTTTGTTGTTGCAGTCATACTTGCTGCTGCTCTCCTTAACCTTCTTGCAGGGCTTGTCGTCATAGTGGCAATTGCGGTCCTGGTTGCATATGAAATGAAGATGAAGGGAACAGGGCTGCCAGGCAATTTTGCCATAAGCATCCTGGTGGGCATGATATTCATCTTTGGTGGAATTGCCGTAAATTCCGTTTCAAGGATGATACTATTATTCCTTATGGCATTCCTGACAAACTCAGCTCGGGAGATAATAAAGGATGTTCAGGATATGAAGGGCGACGTGGATAGGAAGACATTTCCTATGAGGCATGGGGTAAAGGCATCTTTTTCTATTATTGTGGCCCTTACCTTGGCCGGAATTTTATTTTCTCTGCTGACCTATTTCCTCGGAATTTTCGGCTTTATCTACCTGGTTGCGGTCATAGTTGCAGATGCCGTTTTCATTGCATCACTGGCTGTATTCAGCAGAAGTGCCAAAGAAAGCCAGAATTTTTCCAAGCTGGGGATGATTCTTGGACTAGTAGCCTTTACTGTGGGTGGCATCGTATGAAAATAATTGATGAAATACTTGAGGCGAAGGGAAAAAAGAAGCTTCACATGACTCTTATAGATCCCGCCAGCCAGTCCGTCGAAAAGTCAGGAAAGATTGCCAAGGAGGCTGGAATGGCAGGTTCCGACTATATCCTGATAGGTGGTTCTACAAGCGTAAGCGGGCAAATGGTAGATGCAACCGTTGTAGAGGTCAAGAAAGCCAGTGGCTTGAAGACAATTTTGTTTCCCGGATCAGCCGAAATGATATCCGGGCACGCCGATGCGATATTTTTCATGTCGCTCCTGAACTCAAGGAACATAAAATTCATAATGGGGTACCAGGTCTCTTCCGCCAGGTTCGTCAAGAGCCTTGGAATAGAGACTATACCAATGGGCTATATTGTATTTGAACCGGGAATGACAGTAGGCAAGGTGGGAGAAGCAAATCTTGTCGGTAGAGAGGATAGAAATCTTGCCTCTTCCTATGTAGCCGCGGCTGAGCTACTTGGTATGAGGCTCGTCTATCTTGAGGCTGGCAGCGGTGCTCCGCAACACATTCCTCCTGAAACAATAGATGCAGCCAAAAGAGAGGTCAGTATTCCAGTTATAGTCGGCGGAGGCATTAGAACACCATCCGCTGCTGAAGCTGTGTCCAGGGCCGGTGCAGACATAATAGTTACAGGAACTGTCGCTGAGCGCGCATCATCGATCCTTGATTCTCTGGCACCTATTATTAGGGCGCTCAAGGGCGTCAGTTGATCCTTTTTATTGCCCGTGTTTTCAGGATCTAAAGAAGCTTCTCCATCAGTATCTCGTCATGAAAGTGCCCGTTCACAAACATTTCTCTGGCCAGGATCCCAGCATGCCTGAAACCATTTTTTTCGTAAACTTTAATTGCAGCTTTCTGGTCGGAAACTACGCTTAGTTCAATTTTGCTTATGCCGCCACTGCTGGAGATGAAATTTATTGCCTCAATCAGCAGCAGGTTACCGATACCTCTGTCCCTGAACTCCCTTCTTACATAGAAACTGAAAATATCGGCGATATGTTTCTGCTTTTCCCTTGACCGGAAGATAAGGCCTATCATGCCTATCACCTCGGATCCATTCAGCGCAAATATGTGATTGACTATCCTCTCTCTCCAAGTTGTTTCCGGGAATTTTTCCTCATCAGTGCTTGAGCTCAAAAAGGCATAAGGCTCAGTTTCAAGGGCCTCAAGCCTGATTTTCCTGAAGTCTTGCCACCGGTCTGCAGGGAGTCTTCTAATTGTAATTAATGATCCAACGCCTGCGGGATTTTCACTCATGCAGGTAGATGCTTCTTATAATATTTATATTGGCACTCTGCTGAACCAAGACTGCAATGTTATGAGTCGCTGTATTGCAAGCAAAGGTAACGTTAGAGGGTCAGCTATTCAGAAGAATCACTGTGCTTTTATTCTCAATACCGATTAGCCAGCATGAAGATCGCACTCAGGATTGAGTACAAGAAAGGTGTTGAAGACCCTGAATCATCTGTAGTTCAAAAAAATGCGTTGACACTTGGTTTTGATAAGCTTAAGTCAATCAAGATAGCAAAGGAATATGTTTTCGATATAGCTGATCAAGCAGGAAAAGCACAGGTTGAAAAGATTGCGAGAGACTTGCTCGTAAATCCTGTGATCCAGGAATATACGATATACGAGAGAGATGAATAATGCCCGGACGAAAGAGGAAAGCTGCACAAATTGTAAAGCTGATCGGGTTGGATGATTCCAGACTTCCGGCAATCAGCAAGCGCATGAAGCTCGGCCTGAGCGCTGATGAAATGATCATGTTGAAGAACTATTTCCTGTCTCTCGGAAGAGATCCGAGGGACATAGAGGTCCATGCCATGGCCCAGGCATGGTCAGAACACTGCTGTTACAAGTCATCAAAATTTTACCTCAAGAAGTATCTCTCAGGACTCAGGCAGGAGTACGTGATTCTGGCAATGGAGGACGATGCAGGTGTCGTAGAATTTGATTCCGATCATGTATATGTCCTGAAGATGGAAAGCCACAACCATCCTAGTGCAATAGAGCCCTACGGAGGTGCTGCAACCGGTGTCGGTGGCATTATCAGGGATGTTCTGTGCATGGGCGCACAACCTGTCGCCCTCCTGGATTCGCTCTTCTTCGGCGACCTCAAGTCCGGTCATGGAGAAGGGCAGCTTGACCAGAGATTTGTTTTTAACCGGGCCGTCGCCGGAATTCGTGACTATGGAAACAGGATGGGAATACCCACCGTTGCAGGAAGTCTTGCTTTCGATCGATCTTATTCCGGAAATCCACTTATAAATGCCGGATGCATTGGAGTAGCGAGAAGGAAGGACATAGTAAGAAGCAGGGTTACTCAATCAGGGGATCTGTTAGTCGTAGCGGGCGGAAAGACTGGACGGGACGGGATTCATGGAGTCAACTTCGCCTCCAGATCAGTATCCGGAAAGAGGGAAGATGACATCGGATCGGTGCAACTTGGAAACCCTGTTACAGAGGAGGCACTCACACATGCAGTACTGGAAGCCATGGAGGCCGGAATACTGGATGGCATGAAAGACCTGGGAGGAGGAGGTCTTTCAAGCGCAGTGGGCGAGCTCTGTTATGCAGGAGGGCTGTCTGCTGTGGTCTTCCTTGATAGGGTTCCTCTCAAGGAGGAGGATATGCAGCCATGGGAAATTTGGGTAAGCGAAAGCCAGGAGAGAATGCTTATGGCGATATCCGAGAAAAACCTGCCTCTACTGGACGCAATCCTTGAAACCTGGGGATTGGATCATGCGGTTATCGCCAGGGTTAAGGAAGGGAGCAACCTTGTTATAGAATTTCACGGGGAAACTGTTCTTGATCTTGATCTGGCATTCATGACCTCCGGTCCGATTTACTGCAGGAATTATACTCTCCCTGAAAAGAAAGAGTTCACAAGGACCCAGCCAAAAGAACCGGCTGATCTGAATTCTCTCGCTCTTGAGATGCTGGCTGACTTCAACATATGCTCCAGGGAACCGGTCACCAGGACTTATGATTTCACGGTCAGAGGATCGACCATTGTTGGACCGCTTACTGGGTCAATAGATGCTGAAACACATTCTGATGCGGCAGTTGTAAAGCCGCTTGAAGATTCATTCAGGGGGTTGGTTCTGACCTCTGATTCCAGGCCAATCATGGTAGCTGGCGACCCATATAGAGGAACGTTGAATACACTGTCAGAGGCTTACAGAAACATATTGGTTACGGGTGGATTTCCGCATTCTGTGGTTGATTCAATGAATTTCGGTAACCCTGAGGATCCGGGCCAGCTCGGAAAATTTGTAGAATCCCTTCGCGCCATACGGGATTTCTGCCAGAAATTCTCTCTTCCTGTTGTATCAGGCAATGTGAGCTTGTATAACCAGAACCGTGATCAAAATATCAAGCCGACTCCCGTTATCTTCATGACAGGAATAATCGACGATGTTCGGAAGGCAATACCTTCATACTTCACCGGTGAAGGTAATTCTATATATCTCATAGGCAATGAAGATGGAGATCTTTCTGGAAGCTGCCTGCTGCACCATCTCGGCTATGAAAATACCAGCGCACCTTTTGTGGATCTTGACGAACTTTCCAGTCTTAGAAAGAGCATGGATGCGCTCATATCGAATGATGTCATACTGGCAGCCCACGACATATCAGACGGCGGTCTTTTCGTTGCGCTTGCTGAGATGGCTTTCGGCAGATCGATAGGTGCTTCGGTTGATATTTCTGAAACAAATGGGGGAAGACCTATTAACAAACTCTTTGCGGAAAGCGGAAACAGGGTTCTTATTGAGGTGGCGCCGGAAAAGGAAAAACTGCTGAGTTCTCTTGTCACTGCAACGATAAAGAAGATTGGAACAACACTGGGGGACAGGATCGTGATTGAGAACGTGAACATGAATCTTATAGATGTAAAGGTTGAAGATGCAAAGAGAGCCTGGTCTGAAGGGCTCTCGAAGATGATATGATTTCACCGAACGTTAAGATCAGGTGCTTTATGAAGGCTCATTGAGCAAAATATTGCAGACTATCTTATGGTTATGATCGGAAAAGACCAGTATGCATTATATACAAGAAAGAACTTTTGGTGCGGAGGTAGTGCCATGTTTGTCCCGTTCTGGTATGGAGACGATGATGATGACGATGATGACGATGACGACGACGATGATGGGTTCTAATCTTTAAAATTATTATTCATGGGTTTTCTCTTAAGAGAAACACTCATTTAAGGTTTATATGGTATTATGAGGATAAAGCTAGAGGCTTTTTATGGATGTTTTTAAGCTCCTTGACGAGAAGTTGAGGCTATCGCTGGCTGACAAGGGGATCATTGAGGCCACTCTACCTCAGGAAAAGTTGATTCCACTGATTCTATCCGGCGAAGACGTCCTGCTGTTGGCACCGACAGGCAGCGGAAAGACGGAAGCTGCTATACTCCCTGTATTCAGCAAGATGCTTTCTGAAGGTGTAAAAGCGATTTCCACATTATATATTACACCACTCAGGGCACTTAACAGGGACATGCTCGGCAGGCTCATAGATTATGGAAAAGAAGCTGGTTTATCCGTAATGATCAAGCATAGCGACATAAGCGACAAGGCGAGAAGAGATATAGTGGTGCATCCTCCTAACGTCCTTATTACCACTCCGGAATCCCTCCAGATCATGCTCAATGGAAAGAGGCTCAGGGTCCTCCTCGAATCAGTGAGACATGTCATTGTTGACGAAGTGCATGAGCTTGCACAGAATGAGCGCGGGTCACAGTTCGCCGTTGCGCTGGAAAGGCTGAGGAAACTGAGCGGAGGGTTCCAGGTAATCGGACTATCGGCGACCGTCGGTAACCCTGAGGATCTGGCTAAATTCATTAACCCAGAAAAAGAGACCTCGATCGTTAAGGCCGATATTAGAAAACTTATCGATATACAGGTAGAGATACCTCCTCCGGCATCCCAGGATATAGTTGAAAAAATGGGATGCGACCCGCAATATGCAGGTGCTGTAAGCAGGATCTGGGAGTTGATTGGCAAGCATCGTGGTACATTGGTTTTTGTCAATACAAGAAGTACCGCGGAGGATATCGCGTTTAGGTTGAAGATGTGGCTCGGCGACATCCCTGTTCTTGTTCACCATGGATCACTTTCTAAAGACTCTAGGGAATCGGCAGAACGCGATTTCAAGGTGGGGAAGATAAGTGCACTAATATGCACCTCCTCCCTAGAGCTTGGCATCGATATTGGGCTCGCAGATCTTGTCGTGCAGTTCAATTCTCCCAGGCAGGTCAATAAGATGGCCCAGAGAATAGGAAGATCCGGGCATTGGATCAAGAAGGTATCGAAAGGGGTTGTAATATGCAATGACCTTATAGAACTGGAAGAGGCAGTTGCAATCGCTTCTCTTGTTAGGGAAAATCATTATGAGAACATACGCATAAGAGAAGGTTCCATGGCAACTCTCGCCAACCAGGTGCTGATGGAGCTCAATTTCACGAAAAGTGCAGACAAAAAAGAGTTGCAAGCCATTTTGTGCAAAGCATATCCCTTCCGGCAGACAACGCCCGAGGAGTTTGATGAGCTTCTTCAGTTTTTAGCGTCAACAAGAAAGATATGGATCGACGGTGACAAGATAGGAAAGAAAGGATCGGTTCTCAGCTACTATCTGGACAATATATCCATGATACCGAGTGAGAAGAACTACCGTGTTATAGATATTGCAAACAAGAAGTTTGTCGGAACGCTTGATGAAAGATATGTTGTCAATGAAATAGAGCCTGGATCTTATTTTGTGATGAGGGGCTCTACATGGAGAACGTCAAGAATAGATGAGGACAGGATACTGGCCGAGCCCTTCCTCACACCGGCGATAGCGCCAAAATGGTCAGGTGAGGATATACCCGTCCTGCTGGATGTAACAAGGAGGGTATCGGACCTCAGGACCGGTTCTCATGACATCGAAGGACTTGATGATGATTCTCTTAGAAGAGTACGAAAGTGGCATGAGGGCAACCTGGCCACAATGGATCGCGCAATAATCGAGAGTCGGGGTGGAGAGGTGGTCATCCAGTCTCTCCTGGGCACCAGGGGAAACTTTGCAATGGGTGAGATACTTGCAAGCATCCTCACTGCGGTCACAGGAGAAAGCGCCGAGATGGATTATTCCCCATATCACGTATATTTGAGACTTTCCAGGCATGTGACATCCAGGGATATACTCGGTCTTATCCGAAATATAGAGCCAGACAAAATGCTATCATACATAAACGGCCTTGCAAGGAGGAGCCGGTTTTTCAATGGAGTCTTCATGTACGAGGCAAGAAAGTTTGGCGTGATATCTACAGATAGCGAGCTTGGAAGGATCAGGATGGAAAAGATCATTGACGCATATCATGATACGGTGCTCTTCAAAGATTCGGTTCGCAAACTTGTTTCTGACTACATGGATATAGAGACACTTGAAAAGTTCCTGACAGACATCAAGGCGGGAAATGTTAGGGTCGATATTGCTGAGAATATGTCTGATTCCTCCAGCTCGTTTCTTGCTCACTACCTAGAGAGAGTGGTCCCGATACAGCCGACAAAGGTAATTCTTGAGGCCGTCAAGAACAGGCTTCTGAATGAACAGGTGATTCTCCTGTGCACAAGATGCAAGCATATAAGATCTGGCAAGGTAAAGGAGATGACAAGCCTGAAATGCGAGGCATGTGGCAGTACACTTGTAGCCGCTTTTTCAGAGTTTGAACGTGATCGGGTAACAAGCGCCCTTTCAACCGGAGATGATAAGGAGATGCAGAAGAAGATTGTCAAGAATGCTCATCTGATAAGGGAAAAAGGCAAGACGGCGCTTCTGACACTTGCTGCGAGAGGCGTCGGAACAGAGACTGCAAACCGCTTGCTGGAAGTTTCATATGCGAATGAAGATGATCTGATCAAGGCAATCCTTAATGCCGAAATGGACTATTCAAGGAATAGAAGGTTCTGGTCCTGAAATTATCTATTTACCCAAGACCAGACGCATTTTACTCGTCGGCTTGAATCCCACTTTTTGTATATAGGCAGGCCAAATTGAGAGACATGTCGCGTAATTTCTGTGAAACCTCTCTCCGCACATAGATCGATACATTTTTTCATCAGTGCACTCCCTGTTCCCGTTTTCATGAAGCTGATCTGCGCATATACGCTAAAGATGAAGGGGATTGAGCTCGAATTATGCTTAGGCCCCGGGACATCGTTTCGAAATAAACCGCCTGCACCTCCTCTTATGTGCCTCGTTTCATCAACCGCTTTAAAGCAGAATGCATCTCCTTTTGCTATGTTTTCTTCGAGCCATTTCCTGTGTGAGGGGATGTGATCTTAAACCTCATAATTGGAGTGTGAGCCGATATCGATCCACATTTCCCGCCTGTGCTCGGCCAGAATATCCAGATCATCAGTTCCAGCGACAGACAGTGTGCAATTTCCCTCATCCATTCCGGTATAGTTTCAGCTTAGAGTGATAAATCTCTTACTTTAAGGAAAAAACTTCAGGATTAATCGTCAGATACATTTTTTCTTACGAATGAATCCTTACTTGCGCCCAGTACTATTATACACAATAGGAGCAGAACGGGCATCATGCCAAAATATAGCATTGTATTCCAAACATCGCCGTACAGAGTCAATGAAAGGTTCCCGTAATAATAGGAGGAAAAGAGGTAATAGCCAATGAAATCTAGTATCACGTAAATAGCAAGGAATGGTATTGCAGTCTTGAATGAACGTATCGCTGCAATGTCTATACCTGAATGTTTCCTGAACATTATAAGGCCAAAGATCATCATGCCTGCACCGAGAAAATCATCGAGGATTCCAACTTTATACCAAGTCATTCCCGATACGGTAAAATTCCAGGCAAACAGAGGAAGGCCAACCACCCTATTATACGCAAAGTCCTTAACCCAGTCACCCTGAGCGTTTATCCATCCACCTATAACTGCGATCATCAGGAAGGCAAGGCTTAGGGCATCTTCCCTTCTATTATGGTGCATTTCGATCGCCTTACTGCATATTATACCATTCTTCTTAAAATATGAGAGCCCGTAAATGTTTGAACAAACATTCGAAATATTTATCTTTAGACATAAAATAACGGCATCCGTCAATTTTCCAGAGATATATTAAGCATGAAAGTAATCTGGGAAGGCGTTTGACAGATAATGGTGTCTGATAATGGCTGATG
>JAMCPG010000013.1 GCA_023379845.1 Thermoplasmatota archaeon | reverse complement strand
GACTTCCTTGCAAGGTTCTCATAGTTTTCCTTCAATTTCGCGCTTTCCTCGTTAAATTCCGCATTTGATTTCTCTTCTGCTTCCTTGATTTTCTTAAGTATCTCTATATCGTCCGCCATCAGATCACTCCTGTAAATACCATGAGAAGAACAACCCCTGTAACGCTCAAGTTGATCGTCCAAATGACTGCCCTGATCAGCCTGAACTTCCTTACTGCCGGACTGTTCAGAACATCCGGGCTCATCTTGTAGAAAAATACGCGCTTGCCATTCTTGTCATACAGTGCCATCAGAGAGCACCTCCGCCCACTGCATTCCTGGCCTCAAGGTTTCTCTTCACTGCCTTCAGCATTGTGAATGTTTCCCGCTCCATCTCATCCAGCCTCATCCTGATGTACTTTGCGTTGGCAACCAGCCCGGGTATCAGGATGTTCTCGATCGCGTTTGATCTCCTCTTTGTCCTGTCTATTTCATGCAGGAGCTTCCGCATTGAATTTTCCTTTTCCGCAATTTCCAATAGGGCCCTGAAAATTTTCTCGAACTTGATGATGGAATCGTTTATGACAGTCGGGATGGAAACAGCACGGTATATTTCGGACAGCAGGCTCTCATGATATACCACATTGAGGGTTGGTATCCTGACACCCATCACATTCTTTGTTGCAACGTTGGCGTCCGTGTCGACGGACATTGCAGCAATCCGTTCAAGATTTACAAGGCCGGAAAGGGCCTCGGCAAGCCTGACGGTCTCAAGCGAGGCGCCCATGTCGGACCGGATGTTTTCCCTCATACCCTTAACGGTCCTGCTTATCGCAAAAAACTCCATGACAAGGGATGTTCTCTTCATCTTCAGCAGATCGAGGCCTTTCCTGGCTAAACGTATTCGCCTTGTCATGTTTATAAGCTCAATCCTTGTCGGCCTGATCTCTGTTGATGCCATCTATCTCACTTTTTCCATTTGCCGTACTTTGCAACGTGATCTTTCTTGACCCTCTTCATCTCCTGCTCGGGCAGCGAAGACAATAAATCCCAGCCCAGGTCGAGGGTCTGATCAATTGTCCTGTCCTCGTCCTTGCCCTGGTTGACAAACCTTTTCTCAAAAGATTCGGCGAACGCGAGGTAAAGCTTATCCGTCTTTCCAAGTGCCTCTTCGCCCACTATTGCGCTCAAGGACCTGAGATCCTTGCCTGTGGCATAGGCGGAATAGAGCTGATCGGAGACTCCCCTGTGATCCTCCCTTGTTCTCCCGGGCCCGATACCCTGGTTCATCAGCCTTGAAAGAGATGGAAGAACGTCAATCGGCGGATATACGCCATTTCTCTGCAGATCCCTGCTCATGGCTATCTGACCCTCTGTTATGTAACCAGTGAGATCCGGTATGGGATGCGTCCTGTCATCGCCGGGCATCGTCAAAATTGGTATCTGTGTGATTGAACCGTTTCTTCCCTTGATCTTTCCAGCACGTTCGTATATCGTGCTCAGATCGGTGTACATGTAACCTGGATAACCCCTTCTTCCTGGCACCTCTTCCCTTGCCGATGATATCTCACGCAGTGCCTCACAGTAGTTCGTCATGTCCGTGAGGATAACAAGTATGTGCATCTCCTTCTCGTATGCCAGATACTCAGCGGCAGTGAGTGCCGCTCTCGGCAGTATGATCCTCTCCATCGACGGGTCCGAGGAAATATTAAGGAACATTACAGCCCTTGAAATTGCACCCGTTTCCGTGAACTGGTTTATGAAGAAATTTGCCTCCTCGCTTGTTATTCCCATGGCACCGAATACAACAGCAAAGCTCTCATCTTTCCCTACAACCTTTGCCTGCTTGGCTATCTGTGCTGCAAGCTGGTTGTGCGGCAAGCCGGAGGCAGAGAAAAGAGGCAGCTTCTGCCCCCTCACAAGTGTGTTCATGCCGTCGATTGTAGATATACCGGTCTGGATAAACTCGGACGGCTCCTCCCTCGAGTATGGATTTATTGCGTTCCCGACAATGTCAACCTTTTCTCCCGTAATGGGTGTTCCGCCATCTATAGGGGAGGCAAAACCGTTGAAGACACGGCCAAGCATGTCGTCGGATACCTGTATCCTGGCAGTGGATCCGGAAAAGCGCACAGAAGTCTCGGTAGTATTCATTCCTGTTGTTGAGCCGAAAACCTGGATGACGGCCATTCCTCTCCTTGTTTCAAGCACCTGCCCAAGCCTAGTTTCCCCGTTTTCCAGGTTTATCTGGACAAGTTCATTATATGATGCGTTGGGAACCTCTTCCACAAAAAGAAGAGGACCTGTTATCTGTGTTATTGTCTTGTAGTTAACTTGCGGCAATCTGTTCACCTCCCAATATGGCGGAAAAATCTGAATCCATCTCCTTCCATAGAGAATTGAAGAAGTCTTTCACATCGTTTTCCTTGACCTCTTTCATTCTTGATATTTTTGATCTCGAAGGCAGGCGCTGGAGCTGATCCATCGTGTTTCCCTTGTCTATAGCCTTTTCCTGCTTCTTTCCAAGTTCAATTATGCTCTTCAGCATGCGGTATTGCTTGTCAAGGGAGCAGTAAGTGTCTATATCGTCAAAGGCACTCTGCTGGAGGAAATCTTCACGGATCATTCTTGCAATGTCAAGTACGGATTTTTCCTTTTCCGGCAGTGCATCATAACCAACCAGCTGCACTATTTCCTGTAACTCTGATTCCTTCTGCAGCAAGCTCATTGCATCGGAATAGACGGAGTTCCAGTCTTCGGCAACGTTTTTGGAATACCATGGAACAAGATCATTCTTGTACAGTGAATAACTGTTAAGCCAGTTTATCGAGGGGAAGTGCCTCCTTGAGGCCAGGGATGCATCCAGTGCCCAGAAAACCCTTGTTACCCTGAGCGTGTTCTGGGAAACAGGCTCCGAAATATCTCCACCCGGGGGTGAAACTGCACCGACGAGTGTGATCGACCCCTTCCTCTTCTCGGGAGACTGTACAATCGCAAATCCAGATCTTTCATAAAATTCCGAAAGACGCCGTCCAAGATAAGCAGGGTAACCTTCCTCGCCAGGCATCTCCTCCAGCCTTCCTGATATCTCCCTCAGCGCCTCTGCCCATCTTGAAGTGCTGTCGGCCATCAGTGCTATGTTATAGCCCATATCCCTGTAATATTCGGCTATCGATATTCCTGTATATATGCTGGCTTCCCTGGCAGCTACAGGCATGTTTGATGTATTGGCAATAAGTACGGTCCGCTCCATAAGTGGCTTTCCGCTCTTAGGATCGAGGAGCTCCGGGAATGTCGTCAGAATCTCGGTCATCTCATTTCCCCTCTCTCCGCAACCAACGTACACAACAATATCACTGTCGGCCCATTTTGAAAGCTGGTGCTGAACAACGGTGTTGTGCAGTATCAGTCCCCCATATCCGCCGACAAAGTTCTGTCCGAATTCTGGTACGGATAGATCGTAAACATCCACTGTTCCATCCTCGGTGCTTATCTCAGATATCGCGTCGGCAAAGATTTGGCTGTCTCTCGATGAAAGGTCGCTAATCACGTCATAATCAAGAATGGTTCTGGTCTGGCCTCCTGCAGTATCATCGCATGTAGTGATCTCATGGAATACGTTCTTTCCAGTGATTCCGCTCAGAAAATGTTCTTCGGTATGAAGCAAACTGTCGTCGTTAATCCCTGTTCCCCTGCTGCCAATCTCCTGAATGGATACTGAAAATGTTTTGTTTCGTTGAATGTCATGCTTAATTATTTCCATGAAGCTGGTGAAACTGGCAGGTTCGCTTATGAGGATCTCGTAAGCAACACTGTCGCCTGATTTTATCAATGTAGTTTCATGCATTATGCCATATCCCGTGAGCATGTAAGAGATTTGAGCACTGACCCATTTGCCTGCTGCCTTCAGGCTCGCAATATTGTTTTCAATGCTCCCGAAGGCTGCGAAATATGCGGCAATGAAGGATGAGATCACATCGTCCCCGGAGCTCATCACTATATCCGGTATCTTCCCTTCACTGGTCAAAATACCAGCATCAAGAATGTTTGTGAATTCTGCCTGTTTTGTGGTATTCACAGACTCAGGATTAACTGTTTCCAGTTTACGCTCGAAACGAGTATGCAATGCAGCGGCTATAAAGTCCCCGACAGCAAGATCACTTGCCTTGGTTTCGACAATGCTGCCATCGCTCCGAACACGGAATAATTTGTGCACAGGAGTTACCCTTACCTCCCTTCCGCCCTTAGTTCGAATTTTGACAACTGAACTGCTCTTGCCCTTATAAAGCAGGGATGATTGACTCTTCACAATCTTTCCATTGTGGAAGGAGAAGAGTTCCACTGGCTTCTGGAGATACAGTACTTCCTCGTCTCCAGAAACGCTTCTCAGTGCGTTTTCAGAATGCTTCATGAAAAGATCCTTTATCTCAATCAAGGATCCGTCGCCAAGAAGAACCGGAGTGTCCCCGGTAACGCATTTTCCAGATCCAAATGGGCCGGGTACAGCCACTGTTCCACCTTTTGCAACCGGGAAAAGTGAGTCTATCACCCTCTGTCCTGTGATCAGCGGCTCGGCTGGGGGAAGTTTGCCGAGAACCTTTCTGGACTGCCTCACTGGCCAGGTTTGCATCATCATGAGAGGGATGGTCTTGTTCCCCGACTTAAGCTTGCCAATTTCCTCATCCACGGTGAAATCGCCTTCCGAAATGCTGCTGATTGTACCTGATGTGCCAAGCGGGACCATGACCTTATGCAAGATAAGATCCGTTTCCTGGACCTGGCCAAGGACTGTACCGGGTGTTACATCTTCACCCTTTTTCACGAGCGGGGTGAAATGCCATTTTTTCTTCCGGTCAAGCGGTGGAGCCGTTAACCCCCTGGTTATGAAGTCACCGCTCATCGTTCGAAGAACGTCCAGTGGCCTCTGTATTCCGTCGTAGATTGACGTTAAGAGACCCGGGCCAAGCTCAACGGAGAGCGGAAGCCCTGTGTTCTCTATGTTTTCGCCAGGCTTTATGCCGCTGGTATCCTCGTAAACCTGTATAGTTGCAACGTTTCCGACAATCCTTATTATTTCTCCAACAAGGCCCATTTCCCCGACCCTGACAACATCAAACATCTTTGCATTCTTGACGTCTTCGCCGTCGATAACTGGTCCTGAAACTTTTACTATTTTTCCCATTTTTTCACGTTCCTATGTCTACGCCTAGAATCCTCTTTGCCAATTTTCCTACTGATTCCTCGTCATGCCCGCCCGGCATCGGTATGAACAGGACAAGAGGGTTTGTGGAAACCTCAATGTGGTCAAGGAGCTTCCTCTCCAGCCTGGATTTTATCTTCTCTGAAACAAGCAGGAGCGAGTACTCATCAGATCGATAGAGCCGGTTAAATGTCTCCACGTCATTGCCTTCATTGACCTCAAATGCGCTTTCCATTCCTATCAGCCGGAACCCAAGCACAAGTTCCCTTTCGCCTATAACCGCAATTTTCCCAGTGTTCTGATCTTTATCCATATTTACACCAGAATTATCATTTCCCTGATCCTCTCTTCGGATAAATTGTATAGCTTTCCCGCAATAATTGCCCTCAGGTTCTCCCTTTCCAGTTCTGATCTCAGGATGAAATAGAATATGGAGTTCAGCGACACTGGAAGAGATGACATCCTTGAGATATATTTGGAAGTGATACCCTGCTTCAATGCTACCTCAAAATGATAAAGTAAACCGGATCTGGAGTACCTCTCATATGCTGCCGTGAGGTCGTAATAAGCCTTGAAGTGGCCGGCTGCATCTTCGATGCTCTGCATTCTTATTGCCTCTTCATAGACATTTGCAGGAATGCTTCCCCGGAGAAACAGGAATCTGCTGACCTGATCCTGCGGGACTGAGAGTTGAATTGCCTTGAGGACAGAGAGTATGTTGTACGAATCAATAGTTTCGCGGACATATTCCCTGATGTTGTTCTCGTCCCCGTTATAGAACTTCAGGCTGTCCAGCATAGTGCTGAAATGATAACTATCCATCGCGGAATACAGTTCAGTCACATCTTTTGTTTTTCTATATTCATCCAGGTGAACCAGAAGGTATGTCCCTATGCCGTATCTCGTGAGATAGTCGATAACTGCATCAACGCTTCCGAGAGATATCATGATCCTGAAATCCTCCTGCGTCATGTTTCCAGCGAAGATACCGAGTGGAAGGTTCCTGAATCCAATGAGAAATGAATCCGTTTCAGTTGCCTGGTATCCGAGCGTCTTTGAGGATATTATAGATTTTATATTCTCAATATCCCATTTCATGAAATATGCTTTCAGGAAAGGCCTTGCATTAGGCGGAGGGGAAAACTGTGCCAGCCTGTTTTTTTTTATGAGGTGCCTGTTGACCGCGAAATCCAGAAGCTCAGGCATCTTATAAAGTGAGGCAAGCTGCTCGATGTCCTCCTTATATGAAGTCTCTCTCAGCGATGCTTCAATGCCTTCCAGATCGCGCATTATGAGATCATTTATAAGCTGGTTTGAAAGGAAATCACCCAGTGAGACCTTGAGCCTTCCGTAAGAGCCTGTATAAGTGCGATCCACCTATTCTCCACCTATCCTCGCTGCCACTTCCGCAATCAGGTTCTCCTTGATTGACTCCATTATTGTATCCATAGTAAGGTCAAGTTCCTTCTTGCCATCCGATGAAACCGCAAATATTCCGCCTGTGAAGCGTGATGCTTTCTGAAGCTTGTGGACTCCCTTTGCTTCCCCAAGGGACTCCAAGTCACTTTCTGAAGCGAATATTTTGCAGTCCTTGCCGAGTAGTTCCTTTGCGCTCTTCACCATGGATGCCAGTATTTTCTTGTATTCCTTTGTCTTGTAAAATGAGGTGGCAAGTTCGTCAAAAAGCAAGAGGGCTTCCGATATGAGGTGGTCCTTACGCTCCTTTAAAATTCTTCTTTCCTCAATCTCCAGAGCGGTAGAATACCTGGAGCGTGCCTCTTCCAGTTGCCTGGCAAGCATCGCCTCAGACTCTGCCCTGATGGTGTTTATCTGCTTCTCTGTGGAAATTACAAGCTCTCCGGTTTTCTTGTCATATTCCTGCCTTAGAGCATCAATTCTCTCTTTTCGATTGTTCTCGATTTCGGAGAGAATGCTTTCTAGTCCCATTGGGTACCTTCAGAATATTCCAAGCAGGAGTACCAATCCAAGGACAAAACCTATGATCCAGAGAGTTTCTGGTATTACAAAAAATACAAGCACCTGACCAAATTTCTCCGGTTTCTCAGCAATAATTCCCATTCCTGCAGCACCTATTCCTTGCTGTGCCATTCCAGTCCCGATAAGACCCCCAGCAATTGCAATACCTGCTGCTATAGCTAATAATCCTGCATCTGTGATCGCCAAAATATAACCCCTCCTAGCCTGATTCCTATACATTATATAAAAGTGATTGCAAATAGTGGATGGTGCTTTTATTTAAGGCAGTAATCCTATGGACCATTAAATTGTGCATTTTAGCGCATTAAGAAAAACAAGCAACTCGTTGCATCTACGCTTTAATATATCAATTTGGCCTACAAGTTTATGACTTTAGATCCGGATGTGAAGAAATTCCTGGAAGTGATGAAGGGCATGCCATCTTTTGACCCGAGCATGCCTGTAGAAAAGGCCAGGGAATTGGAACTGTCTGAAATGGCAAGTATGCAGAGGGAAGACGTTAAGAGCATCGCTGAACATAAAATTCCAGGCTCCAGTATTTGGCTGAGGGAATACGTTCCCTCCAAATCAGCCTCTAACGGTGCATTGCTCTATATACATGGAGGAGGGTATGTATTTGGGAGCGTGGAGACCTATGATCCTTTCGTGAGACATTTCTGCAACCTCTCAGGAATGAGAATATTTTCTCTTGAATACAGATTGGCTCCTGATAACAAGTTCCCTGCCGCACATGATGATTCTTTCGCTGCTTTTCAATGGCTCCTGAACAACGCTTCAACCTTGAAGGTTGATCCACGCAGGATAAGTGTCATGGGAGACAGCGCAGGCGGATCCCTTGCAGCATATGTGACGCACAAATCTGTTGCATCCAAAACAGTGGCACCTGCATCACAGATTCTTATCTATCCTGCTCTAGGAGATTCCACGTTGACTGAATCATTCAGGGAAAACGGGAGCGGATATCTTCTTACAACTGAAATGATGGCATGGTTTTGGGAGCAGTATAGAGGGCAGGGTATTCCGGAGGAGGAATTGCAGGGATACCAGGTAAAGCCGGTGGGGGACCCTGAGAGCTTTCCTCTGTCTATTGTAGTGACAGCGCAGTATGATCCCCTCAGAGATGCTGGGGAACAATATGCGGGAGGAATGATGCAGTTCGGCGCAAAAGTCCTGAGCCTAAGGGCAAATGGGATGATTCACGGCTTCATGACAAACTACGTTATGATTCCAACCGCAGATGAATATCTGAAGGCAGTATCTGCTCTGATCCCAAGGTGACAGTTCGTCAGCCGATCTATGATCGAAACATGGGCAAAAAATTGGCCTTCATTGCCCTGATGCATCGACGAATCAAGAAATCTTGATTGAAAAGGTATTAATTTTTTCAGCAATTAGGGTTGCATGGTTGATTCGTCTTCTTTCTGGTCCGAAAAGTTGAAAAACATCGAAGAAAGAAACAAAAGTGAAGATCCACAATACAAGAAGTGGAAAAAAGAGGTTCTGGAAAAGTGGAACCCCGGATCAGAAGAAAAGGAATTCATAAATTCTTCTGGCATCCCGATAAAGGAATTATATGTTCCAGGAGATCTGCATGGCGATCTCAATGAAAGACTCGGCTATCCTGGGACGTTTCCCTTCACGCGCGGGATTTATCCAGACATGTACAGGGGTCGTTTGTGGACCATGCGGATGTTCTCCGGGTTCGGCACGCCTGAAGATACTAACAGGCGCCTCAAGTACCTCATACAGCATGGCGAGTCGGGACTCAGCATTGCTTTTGATATGCCCACCCTATATGGATATGACTGCAACAATGAAAGAGCTGAGGGCGAGGTTGGCAAGTGCGGCGTCAATGTAAGCACACTGAAAGACATGGAAGTGCTGTTCGACGGGATTGATCTCGGAAGAGTGAGCACTTCAATGACCATCAACGCGCCGGCGATAGTACTGCTGGCAATGTACATGGCGGTTGCGAAGAAACAGGGTGTGCCGCTTGACAGAATTTCAGGCACAGTCCAGGCAGACATCCTGAAGGAGTACATAGCACAGAAGGAGTGGATATTCCCTCCGGAGGTGCATCTCAGGATGATACGCGACATGATGGTCTTCTGCACTGAAAGTGCACCACGCTGGAATTACATCAGCATTTCCGGGTATCATATCCGTGAAGCTGGAGCCAGCGCTGTCCAGGAACTTGCTTTCACGCTTGCGGATGGTTTTCATTACGTTGAGATGGGCTTGAACGCAGGGTTGAGCGCCGATGATTTTGCGCCGAGACTTTCTTTCTTCTTCAATTCCTCCATTAACTTTTTTGAGGAGATTGCAAAGATGAGGGCCGCAAGAAGGATCTGGGCTACCGTTCTCAAGGAAAAGTACGGTGCAAGGAATCCGAGAACCATGATGCTCAAATTCCACACCCAGACCTCCGGATACACGCTCACCTGGCAACAGCCCCTGAACAATATAATCCGTACCACTATAGAGGCAATGGCAGGTGTTCTGGGAGGGACGCAGAGCCTGCATACGAACTCCTATGATGAGGCATGGGCCCTTCCATCAGAGAATGCGGTTAAAGTTGCGCTCAGGACGCAACAGATTATTGCAGAAGAGTCAGGAATAGCTGATACGGTTGATCCCCTGGGTGGTTCATATTATGTGGAATGGCTTACAGACGAGATGGAAAAACAGGCATATTCTTACTTTGACAGGATAGAGAAGGCAGGCGGTATCCTGAAAGCGATCAAGACCGGCTACATCCAGAAGGAAATAGCAAATACATCGTACAGGAGGCAGCTGAGGATAGAGGAAGGAAAGGAGATAATGGTTGGTGTTAACAAATACGTTGAGGAGAACGAGCCGCCGATAAAGATACTCAGGATAAGCAAGAAGGCACAGCTTTCACAGAGGAAGAGACTGAACGATGTCCTGGCATCAAGGGACCAGGAGAAGGTTCGTCGCTCCTTAGAAAGGCTTGAGGATGCGATGAAGGATGAAAGCGTCAACCTGATGCCTTACATGATCGAGGCAGTGGAATCATATGCAACAATCGAGGAGATAAGCAACATAGGGAGGAGGTTATATGGCGGCTGGAAAGAACCTGTCATTGTTTAGGGACAAGCCCGTAAAGGTTCTACTTGCCAAGCCTGGCATTGACGGCCACGACCGCGGTATGTTTGTCCTTGCAAAGGCATTCAGGGATGCGGGAATGGATGTTCTTTACGCAGGTCTTTTGCCGACGCCAGAAGAGGTAGTGGACACTGCAATAAATGAGGACGTTGATGTAATTGCGTTAAGCCTGCTGAATGGCGCTCATCTTGTTGTTTTCAAGAAGGTGGCTGATCTCATGAAGAAGAGGGGGATAGATGATATAGCGATCGTCGGAGGAGGTACGATACCAGATGCCGACAAACCCAAGCTTGAGAAACTCGGCATAACTGGAAACTATGGACCCGGAACTCCACTGAAGACAATAATTGAACATATCATTATGAGAGCGGAAGAGGCCAGATCCAGGAAACTGGGGATCGCATGACCCAGACACCGAAGGAAATTGCGGATGGTGTTCTTGCAGGCGACATCCGTTCTATATCCAGGGCGATAACGCTTGTTGAGGATCATAACTCGCTGATAACGGGACGCAAGATCATCAAGTCAATATATGGAATGACAGGCAAGGCAGGAATAATTGGCATAACAGGGCCACCGGGAGTTGGAAAAAGCACAATCATCGGAAACCTCGCTTCCATGCTCAAGGGAACAGGTAAAAAGGTGGCCGTGATTGCAATCGATGCATCCAGCCCGTTCACAAACGGATCATTCCTGGGAAACCGCATCAGGATGCAGGACAAGCTCTATCGCGACGGCATATACATGCGGTCTCTTTCAAGCAGGGGATC
>JAMCPG010000012.1 GCA_023379845.1 Thermoplasmatota archaeon | reverse complement strand
AGCGGAGATTTCATAAAAATTGATTATTCAATGAGGGTAGGCGATGATAAGAAGCTTGTCTCAACAAGCAATGAGCAGCTCGCAAAGGACAATTCGATATTCAACGAGAATACGAAGTACGGGCCAATTGCGGTGATAGTTGGAGCGGAACAGGTCTTCAAAAAGATCGATGACAGCTTCAATAGTGCTGAGGTTGACAAGGAAGTTGAGTTAACCCTCACTTCTGAAGAAGCCTATGGTGTCAGGGACCCAAAAAATATCAAGGTCCATTCATACATTGAGTTCAAGCGTCAGAACATAGATCCTGTTCCTGGGCAGGAAATTTACCTGAATCATAGAAGAGGAAAGGTACTCTCAGTTACTCCCGGCAGGGTCCTGGTTGATTACAATCCGCCGCATGCAGGCAAGACCATTGTATATTCCTACACGCTTAGATCCATCATAAGCGAGCCTAAGGAAAAGGTGGAGGCATTGATAGAGATGAACTATCCTGTTTCCGAGGCAGTATTCACAGTCACTTCCGAGGGGGAAGCCATAAAGATAGAAGTTCCAGAGGCAAGCAAGTTTGATCCGGTCTGGATGGAGGCAAAATTCAGGCTTGTGAACGATATCAGGAAATACCTGCCTGGTTTTACGGTCAGCATTGTGGAGAACTATACGCCGGGTGAAGTTCCCAAGCCTGAAGCTGCGCCAGAGGGCGAGGCGAAAACCGAAGTAGAAGAGAAGCCTTCTGAAATGGAGGAAAAAGCTCCGACTGAAAGCCCTCAAGCTTCAAGCGAACAGGGAGAAGCTCAGGATGGGCAACCCTCCGAAACAAAAGCCCAGTAAGGTTTTCAGGGAAGAAGAGGCGAGGCGGTTAGCCGAAATCTCCAAGGCCGTATCAATACTTAAGAAAAAAGTAAGTATAGTTCTTGTAGAGCCAAAATATGATGGAAACATCGGTGCTGTTGCAAGAAACATGAACAATTGCGGACTTGATGATCTGATTCTTGTAAATCATCCCGAGGTAACTGGAGAAGCTTACAAGTTTGCAATGCATTCATCGTCGATTCTCGAGAATGCGAGACATATAGCCGATCTCTCTGAGATAAGGGAAGAGTTCCAGATAATGGCAGGTACTTCAAGCGTTGTAACGCTAAATGGAAGAAAATTTCGTAGAATTTCATACAATCCTGCCGATTTCTGGCAGACCTATCTCCCAGGTGATGGCAAGATTGCAATGATCTTTGGAAGGGAAGATGATGGCCTGAGAAACTACGAGATTGAACAGTGCGACAGCTTTATTCACATTCCTGCCAACCCTGAATATCCGGTTTTCAATCTATCCCACTCGGTTGCCATAATCCTTTACGAAATGCTTCAGCAGTCAATTCTTAAGGGAGTTAACAAAAAAACAAGCTCAAACAATATATCACTGCTTGTCGAAAGGATATCTAGGATTATGGAACTCATATCTTATCCAGACTATAAAAGCAAAAATACAACCGTCATGCTGCGAAGGATGTTCTCACGGGCAGAACTCACAGACACTGAATACCATAAGATAATGGGGATCATGCGTTATATCGTTTTTAACCTCGATCCGGAATCAGCGGACCCGTGAATCCATAGAAAACAAGGTTCTTTGTCTGCGTGAATTCCTCCTTCAATGCAACGGAAAACCAGGTATTCGACGGAAGCCGTCCAGTCTCAATGGTAAATCTGCCAGTTGAAGCATTGTTAATAGCTGTAGGCAGGATTTGCCAGCTGAACTACTTTCTGGGTACAGGTAATAATTATATATCGACCAAACATATCCGACGGTAGCTTTACTGCACGCCCTTTTATGTCCGGTAATTGGAAACAGGAGGGGCAAAGAGTGGTTCAAGATGTCATTAAATGGTAAGAATAAGGACAGCAACGAGATTGTAGACACAATCGATACGCTAGTCAGAGTATCGAGAGAAAACAGCTCTGCTATGTGGAGGGACATAGCAGAACGCCTTTCAGGTGGAAGCAGACGATATGCGTCAATAAATGTAGGGAAGATCAACAAGCTGTCGAATGACGGCGATGTTGTGATTGTTCCTGGGTCAGTCTTGGGAAGCGGTGTAATCAACAAGAAAGTGACACTCTCTGCACTGAGAATCAGCAAGTCTGCGATGCAGAAATTGCAAAAGTCTGGATCAAGTTTTAAGCCCATCAGGGAACTTGCAACTGAAAATCCAAAGCTTAAGAACCCGAAAATACTAAGGTGAGGAAATGAAGGTTATAGACGCATCCAACTCAATTTATGGGAGGCTTTCAGCGCATGTTGCCAAGCAGCTTCTCGAGGGTGAATCCATCAAGATAATTAATGCAGATAAGTGCGTTATTACGGGAACAAAAGAGTTCATTATCAAGGACTTTGAGGAAAGGAGGGACATTGGAAGCGTCCGTAAGGGACCTTATTATCCAAGAACCCCTGACCAGATCCTCAGGAGATCTATCAAGAACATGCTTCCATCAAAAAAGACACATGGAAAGGAAGCACTTGCAAGATGCCTTGTCTATTGTGGAGTTCCGGAGGACCTGAAAGGTGCTCAGGTAGAAACAGTTGAGAAGGCAAAGAACAAGAGGCTAAGCAATTTTATGACACTATCTGAAATTTCTCTACGGCTTGGGTATAAGGTGAAACTTTGAAAACACAGACCATTCTTACATCTGGAAAGAGAAAAACTGCGGTAGCTACGGCAGCCACAAAGAAGGGCAAGGGCATTATTACAATAAACGGTTATCCAATTGAGTTCCATCCAGTCCAGATCTTGAGAGAGAAAATATTCGAACCGGTTGAGCTTGTCGGTGACAGGATTAACGAGGTCAACATCGAGGTACAGGTCCACGGTGGTGGAACAACTGGGCAGGCTGATGCCGCTAGGACAGCAATTGCTAAGGGAATAGTTGAATATTTTGGCGATGACAAGATAGAAGAGATGTTCAGGCAATATGACAGGACTCTCCTCGTAAACGATATAAGAAGAAAGCTTCCAAAGAAGCCTCAGGGTTCAGGAGCAAGAGCGAAGAGGCAGAAGTCGTACAGGTGATGATATGATAATTCCGGTAAGATGTTTCAGTTGTGGCAAAGTAATAGGTTCGGATTACAAGAAATTCTCAGAAAAGGTCCAGAAAATCAGGAAAGAAGGCAGGGAGCCAAAGCCGGAAGAGGTACAGGAGATACTCGACGATCTCCACCTGACCAGATACTGCTGCAGAAGAATGATTATTTCTCACATTGACCTTATCGATGAAATAATCCCATTCTCTTAGACGAGAAGTATATCTGGGACCGTGGGGTAGCCTGGTATCCTACCAGCTTGGGGTGTTGGTAACCTGAGTTCAAATCTCAGCGGTCCCATCAAGTTCAAGGCCGGTCCTATGCACAACTGTAAAGATTGCAAGCCATCTTCTAGAAAAGATCGAGGATATAATTCGTGATCATTTCCAATATGCATATCGCAGCCGCTCCGAATTCATCATTGATGCGATGCGGAAAAGATCAAACCCTCGAAAACCACAATAGAACCTCATGCACAGCAACCGGGTAACTGTCTAAAATCAAGCTGGGATCTCCTGTCTCAGGAGTTATTCTGCGAAGAGCTTTCGAATAACAACTTCAATGTTGTTAATTTGAAAGTCAAACTTATTGTCGTAAAGTTCTGAAAGACATTCTTTACCTATTCCTATGGTTGTTTTGGTTGACATATACAATATGTAAACTATAAGTGATATATATTATTTATGGTAACTGTAATATTCACTTACAGATTGTAAGGTTACGTTAACTTCACTTGATTTGAGGTTCTCTAAATCAATTATTTCGAAGCTCTACAGCGAGGGGAGCTGTCTTAAGACAACCTTACAGGTCATAGTCAAAAACCTGTACTCGCTTGATAAATTACTAACTTCCCTGAGCAATGACGGACTAATTAATATTGACGTAAAGGCGTTTGGGAAGAACATTCAGGAAATTTCTCTCACACATAAAGGTCGCATCGTTGCAGAAAATCTTATCCATCTGGAAGAAAATAGCATAAGGATACCTGAAGGGCTGATCTCTGAAATAGAGAGGATAATCAAGAAGGATAAGTCATATTCATCTGATGAGGAATTCGTTAATGAAGCTGTCAGGAAAGCCATTGAGAAGTGGAAAATGGAGCATGCGGTGGGGTGAGATTTATGAGTAATATTAGTAAAGGAAGGCAAGAATTCTTTCGAATTCATTTTTTAGATAAAGATCAAATAGAAGCAAAATTTTACAAAAATATTGCTGTAATTGTGAAATACATTCAGAGATTGAATTTAAGAAGGGTGAATCGTATTGACTGACGATATTATATGGCAAGCAGATCAACATACTCTAGCTAAACATCGTATCTTAAAGAGATATCTTGAGGCTTGGGCTCCGATACTTCTTCAACGA
>JAMCPG010000011.1 GCA_023379845.1 Thermoplasmatota archaeon | reverse complement strand
AGGATGTACTGCTGAAATTCTCGAAGGTGTATAAGATAGTCGGGGAGAAGAAGGAATCGCTGAGCGAGATACCTTCAAGCGTAGAAAAGATAGACATGTTGCTCGGAACTAATATATTCCCTAAAAGTTTGTGGAGTTAAGGTTTAAAATACTGATTTAAGTATTGTGTAAAGGAATAACATGTTGAATTGAATGATTTGATCTCACAATCAAAAGTTTTTTGAATTTTGAGGTTCTTAATTTAGATACAGAAAGAGCCATTTCCATTACTTATTCTAAAACATTTCTTTAATCGTTATATGAAAATTATTTTTATAAAATTAACTCAAAGATAATACGTTGGAAAAGATTGTTGCCATTCTTTAAATATTGATCGTGATATTTTGGTTAAAATATTAAACACGGATACGTATCCCTTGAGCGTGGAATATTTTATTGCTATCACACCCCCGAAGAAATATGGGGAAATAATAACACAATTCCAAAGAAGGTGGCCAAATAATGCCTTACCAGATTTTGTGGAGCCCCACATCACTGTTAAATCCCAGGCTGGTCTGAATGAAGATGAATACTGGATAGATTCTATAAAAGCAATTTGCAGTAACTTCGCAATGTTTAAGTTGTCATTAAAAGGTGTAAAATCCTTTGGGAAATCTGTTGTATATATTGGTGTAGAATCCAATAAAATTCGCATATTGCACCGGAAGATTGTGGAAGCGATCTCCCCCGATCCTGAAAATAGCAGGAAATACTATGAGCTTGACCTTTATGAACCACATTTAACATTAGGGGCGAAAGAATTTGGAATGAGTGAAGCAGAATTATCAGAAATGAAAGAGCTTGCAAATAATTGTCTTCACGACTTTCATTCGTTCATTGTAAAGTCAATAAAAATTTACAAGCTAATCGAAAATAGGTATCAGAAAATTCATGAAATTGATTTAAAGCAAACATGCTCAGATAAGACTTTCTGAATTCAGTCAACGCGAACGTTGTTTGATCCTGTGAATATGCATATTAAGCCTCTTTCTGGTGTTTTATAGCAGTATAAGGATAGGTAGGGAGTTGAACCCTATTATATGGGATCTGCAGTCCCACGCATAACCGCTCTGCCACCTATCCGATCTAATTCGAGTTTACGGATAATTGCTCACCTTCCTTAAATTTGATCTTCAGAAAAAGAGGAACTTTTGTATATTCCGCTGATGATGTGGGGGGCGTGCATGATGATAAACAATACAATGCTGCCGTAAAAAGGGGTAATATTGAGCAATTTTCTAGATTCATTATAGAGGTCCAGAAACCTAAGCAAATTGAGCAATCAAGAATTATTATACCCAGAGCAAAAAAGAAAGTTTTGAGAATCAAGCAATCTAGGATTGAAATTGATGTAGTAACTGATTCAATTTCTAAAGTTCTTGGTTATATTTCTTCTATTTTTTTCATCGTGGATATCAGACGTGTTGAAGAAAATATACCTAATGCAAGTCCTTCAACTCTGGATATCTTGAGTCACATGTTAGAATGCGAAATTTTATCGCTTAGCGAGAGGTTCTGGGAATGTCACACCTCCTTGGAAAGTGTTTGGATGCACTCTGGTCCAGACTACAAGATTTTCTTGCAATCTATCATTCTTTTCTCTAGCTCGCAGGCAAAATACCAGATGTCAAATAGCGATGCTGCCTGGAAGATGTATGTCAGGGCATATTCAATGCTCTCAAGGTCAGGAAAATCAAATATGGTACTTACCGACTTGAAACATGATTTCTTCTATCCTATTCACTGGAAATTTAATATATCGGATGAGATACGAACCCAGTTCTACATTAAATACTTCAACCTGGGGTAGATTCAAATATTATCAGCTCCACGATGATTTAATGTTCAGCTCAAGAATAAAAATCAAACCCAAAATTTTAGTCTAAAAGAAATGACCAGTAAAATTAGGATAGGGTCGTTAAAGCTTATCTCTAAGTTTTTCATGCAGGAGGGAATGATAAAGATCAATGAAATCTTACGAGGAGGATATGAGAATAAGGATGTCTCAATCCGTGGTTGGGTTTATCGCAACAGATCAAGCGGCAAAATTACCTTTACAGTGGTTAGAGACTCATCGGGCATTATTCAATGTATATCCAAAGAAGGGGAAATTAGCGATGAATTCTACCAGCAGATGAAAAACCTGACCATTGAAAGCAGCCTGGAATTAACTGGCACAGTTTCCAGGGACAGTCGAGGCGTTACTGGATTCGAGATAAAGGTAAAAGACGGAAGAATTTACCAGAGAAATGACTCTTTCCCAATCTCAAAAGACAAGTCAGAGGAATTTCTTCTTGACATTCGCCATCTCTGGCTGAGAAGCAGGGAATTTACATCAGTGCTTAAAATAAGATCCACAGTATTCAATGCATTTTCTGAATTTTTCAACAAGGAAGGTTATTATAACGTTCAGGGTCCGATGATGGTTTCGGCTCAGACAGAAGGGGGGTCCACTCTTTTCCAGGTACCCTTCTTTGACCAGAAAGCATATCTTACACAGAGTTCACAGTTCTATCTTGAAGCGCTTATCTTCAGCCTTGAAAAGGTCTATACGATTGCACCCAGTTTCAGGGCGGAAAAATCCCGCACGAGAAGGCATCTGACGGAATACTGGCATGCGGAGGGAGAAGTCGCATGGATAGGAAACGAAGAGATGATGCAGATAGAAGAGAGAATGATTGAATACATAGTGTCAAAGGTCCTTAAGGAAAACAAGGAGGAACTAGCTTTAATCAATCGAAATATTGAACCTCTTAAAAACATCAAAGCCCCTTTTCCCAGGATGAAATACTCTGAGCTAATCGAAAAAGCCCAGACATGGGGCTTGAACATGAAGTATATGGATGATCTTGGAGCGGACGAGGAAAGGGCAATTACTGTACACTTCGATAAACCTGTCTTCGTAACTCATTATCCGCAGGAACTCAAGGCATTTTACCACAGACCAGATCCAGAATCACCTAATGAGATATTATGCCATGATCTCCTTGCCCCGGAAGGGTGCGGTGAAATCATTGGTGGTGGAGAAAGGATCTGGGAACTCGACCAACTCGTGGAGCGCATGAAATCAATGAACATAGATCCTCAGGCTTACTCATGGTATCTTGATCTAAGGAGATACGGAAGCGTTCCGCATTCCGGATTTGGGCTGGGACTTGACAGGCTGGTCTGGTGGGTGTGCGGGCTCAATAGCATCAGGGATGCTATACCATTCCCAAGAACAATACGAAGAATAACGCCATGAGGTCTATGGATAGAAAAGATTTCCTGTCTGCTTTTGGTGGTAAACGAGATCATATTCCCGTTTGGTTCATGCGGCAGGCGGGCAGATATTTACCATATTACCAGGAGATAAGAAAAGAGAAGACTATCAAGGATATATGCTCAGACCCTTCTACCATATCTGATATTTCATATTCGCCCGTTCAGCAGTTGGGAGTCGATGCATCAATAATATTTTTCGATATCACACTGCCACTTGAGGCCATGGGATATAGTGTTGAATTCAAGGAAAATGTAGGTCCGATTATTTCCAACTCTGCGAGAGATAGACATATCCATGGATATGAGGAGAAATCAGACAAGTATTCCCTCCTAGAAGGAATCAGAACTTTCAGGCGCGATCATCCAAATACTTTTCTTTATGGATTTACGGGAGGGCCAATTACGCTTGCTTCTTACGTTATTGCAGGTTCCTCGGATCGCGATTTGAGCCAGACCATATCGACTATACTCCAAAATCCTGGTGCATACAGGGACATAATGCAAGAGCTTATGGAAATGATAATCGAGACGGCCCGGCTCCAGGTCAGGTCGGGTGCCGATGCTATACAGATATTTGATAGCTGGGCAGGTTCTATGCCCTACAGCCTTTTTGAGGAATATGTCAACAATTATCTTTTACCTCTTTCAGCTGAACTTTCCTCGATAAGAACAGTATATTTTTCCACAAGGACATCTGGATATATATCTATGCTTTCCAGAACAGATTTCTCTTACTTATCAATGGACTCAAGATCCAGGTTATCAGATATTTCCTTAGTTTGCCACGAAGAAAAAGGTATGCAGGGAAATCTTGACCCTCTTTACACTGCTTTCAACATAAACTTAGCAATCAAGGAAACAAAAAGAATACTTGAAGACGCGAGGAATCTAGATAGATATATATTCAATCTCGGTCACGGCGTTTTGCCTTCTACCAGTGTTGAATGCCTCAGAAATATTGTAAGGACGGTTCATTCATATGAATAATAGAAAAGCAGTTATTATAATGGCGTACGGAAGCCCCGAAAACATAAGTGATCTTGACGAATATCTGCAGGATATATTTGGCAGCAGTCCTGTTCCTCCGGAGGCTCGTGCTGATAATCTCAAGAAATATTCTCTTTTTGGAAATAAATCGCCTTCAAACCACATACTTGATGCATTGAAGACAAAGGTTGAGCAAAAGTTATCCGCCAAAGATATAGATGTTTATCTGGCTTTCAAGCACTGGCACCCAAGCCTAAAGGAAGTTGCTGAAAAGATAATGAATGAAAACTATGCAGAAATCGTCGAGCTCCCTCTTTTTCCATTTCCTTCAGTAGGCGTCTATAACTCTTATGCAGTACCATTTTCTGAAGAATTAAATCTGAGGCACTACAAAGGAAAGCGACACTCAATTAACGGTTTTTATCAATATCCAGGTTTTCTTGAGATATGGTTCTCAATGATTAGCGAAATGCTTCATAAGGGGGATTATGACAGGCTTTTACTCACTGCTCACAGCCTTCCTACTTCGCGAAACCCTGAGGATGGATATGCGGATGCATTTCATCTATTCTGTAAGAGTCTATCAGCCTCAATAACATCGATTAAAACGATCTCAGGATTCCAAAGCAGGAGCAAGTATGGAAATTCCTGGCTTGAGCCTTCCATTCAGAAGGTTGTGACTGGAGAGCCAGATATGAAATCGGTCTTGGTAGCTCCTCTCGGCTTCTGTTACGAGCACCTTGAGGTTCTATATGATTTGGACATAGATTTCTCTCTCTTTCTAAAAGAAAAAGGGATCAATTATGCCAGGGTTAGGCTCATGAACGATTCAGTGAAGTTCGTCGAGTTTATTTCCAACTTGGCCGTTTCAACATTTGATACTAATAAGATTCCATTGAAATAAGCAAGAAGAGAAGTCAAAATGGCTTCACAGTATCAAATATATATTCAGATCATTATGAGAATGCTTTTATGCCCTTCCATTCAACCATGCAGGAAATGGATTGATTAACTAGGAAAGAGATATTTAACAGCGATCTGATTCTCTTTACATGAAGACACTTACCATCTTTACTTATAACGCGGAAGAGTTCCTCAGGGAGGTTTCGAAAAAGGGCACGTCCTCTGATATTGAGTTTCATGAAAGAAAGAGCGACGATTCAATCCTGACTTTCATATCACCCTTAAGATATCCGGACAAGATTTCCTCGCTGACTGATTCAATCTTTCCTGCCGATATAGCTGTCGTGAACATAACCTCGCTGAACAGGGAACTTGGCGAAGTAATAGTGGCACTTGACCTGATGGGTCCTGACATCGGTTATATTACATTCTCGGACCAGCAGATGATTGACCAGGTCACCCCTCTCCTCAAGGGAACACGGCTTTCATCATACAAGATAACCGAACAGAAGCCGGTAGAACTTGCAGAAGAAATTAGCTCACTTACAAGTAAGAAGCCGGTTTCCCCCACAACTGTAATAATAGATCATTTTTTCGGTGTTAAGAGCGTGGGTACAGTTGCCCTTGGCTTCGTATTATCCGGTAGTGTTGAGAAGCACCAGGATCTTGAATTATCTTACCTGGACAGGAAGGTGCAGGTGAGATCAATCCAGATGCATGATGTGGATGTGGATTCAGCGGGACCCGGTGCGCGGGTCGGGCTTGCACTGAAAAATGCAGATCCAGAGGAGCTTGAGCGCGGTATGCTCCTTTCAGAGAAGCCATTTCAATATGCCTCGGTTATCGACGCGAAAATAATTCCTCACAGGTCCGTGAAACGCATACCGGATGGGCAGGTTGAGGTTTTTGTTTCCGATTACATGCGCTACCAGCGTGGTTTCTATGACGGGAAGTCGTTGACTATGGATAAGAAGGTATGCCTTCCGGGAAAGAGCTTGGTTGTCTCAAGTCCCGCAATCGTGCCAAGAATTTTTGGCAGGATCAATTTCTGAAACTGGCCGCCTTTCGGGCAAGCATTTCTTCTGTGCCAATATCCCTGCGAATGTAGTAGTCGCCATGCACAAGCGAGGCTGCCGAGTCAACTTTACTGGCGGCTTCGGGTATTGAACTGCCTATCCCTACAATAGCAAGGGACCTGGAGCCGGTCATATCAACGCTTGAAAGAGTTCCATTAACTGCCGCATAATACATCTTAGTATCATCTTTATTGTTGGGATCAATCATGAGTTTTCCAGGTTTTGGCTGGGATCCATATCCAACGGGCACTATATACCTGAGAACCGTCGCTTTTTTCATGAACTGGACTCTGCTTCTCAGATTCCCGTTTGCAATCTCAAACATGATATCCAGTAGATTATCATTCATTATCGATAGGACATTGATTCCTTCCGGATCGGCAAATCTTGCATTGATCTCGATCAGCTTGACGCCAGATAGAGTTAGCATGAACTGTCCATACATGATCCCTTTGAATGGAAAACCTTCTGTCCTGAGCGCACTGGAAGCTTGCTTGAGTATATTGAAAGCATCATCTCTTGACTTCCTATTCACGAACGGAAGCAAATGATCGTGATCGGTAATGGATCCCATTCCACCGGTATTAGGGCCAGTATCTCCCTCATAAGCTCGTTTATAATCCTGCGCAAGAGGCATTCCAGTTAGACTTGTGCCGTCGGAAAACGCCTGAAGGGAAAACTCCTCTCCAACGAGCTTCTCCTCTATAAGGACGCTTCCATCTTTCTTGATCAGGTCGATTGCATAGCTTAACCCTTCCTGCCACGAGGAAAAATGGTCTCCCATAACCCGGACACCCTTGCCTCCCGTCAACCCTCGGGGCTTTACAACAAAACCCTTTCCGAAAGTTGAGATCCATTCCTTGCACTCCTGTTCAGAAGTGAAGTTTTTATTTTCGACCCCGCCTGGAACACCATGCTTCTGCAGCAAATTTCTCATGAATATCTTGTCGGTCTCTATCCTCGCGGCATCTTTAGAAGGGGAAGCGACAGGAATGCCTTTTTCAGCAAGAGAATCTACCAGCGGTGTTGCCAGCACAGGATCCGGTCCAATAAAAGCTATGTCAACTTTATTCAGCAGTGCAAAATCAAGTATCTTTTCCCAGTCAGTCTCCCTTACAATAAGTGATGCTTTTGCATAACGCAATATGGACGGATTCTTGTTTCCCATGGCTGCATATATTGCTGCTCCAGCCTCTTGGAGCTTGGTAGCTATTGCATCTTCCCTGCCTCCGCTTCCAACGAGCAGGACTTTATTCGTCAGGCTTCTCCACCTTTTCCGAGCTAACCATGTCTGAAACCTGTTCCTTGGATACCTTGAAGTACTTATAGAAATTCTTTCCTATCCTGAACACCTCCGTGTTTCTATATTTTTCAGAAACTATAATCTTGCTTTTCTTCAGGTCAGAAACTATTTTTTCTGCTCTTTCGCCAAACCTTCTTGTTACTTCTCCCTTTAATAACCCGTCAGATGTTATGACCATGGATAGGAGTTCCTGAGCCTCCTTTGGAAATTCCGGCATGGAAACAGGCTCAGCAATATCAACATATTCTTCCTTGACTTCCATCTTGTAGCGAATACCTATCTTTGCTATTCGAAGCGCAGTCTCCCTTGAGGAATAATCCTTAATAAGAGACCTGAGTGCCTTGGAGACAGCCTCCTTATCCTCGTTCAGTGGGATTGACATGTCACCCACAGACATTGGTTCCTGGGAAGCAAACAGAAGTGCTTCAACAGCGAGCTTCAAATCCATTGCTTAAGATATATGATCACTTATAATATTATTTTCCCAACCACACCATGGAATTCCTGAAGTCGGTTAAATCTAAGAAACCACTGGCTTACTTATAGGAAACATTAACTAATATCATTGACATTAAGGACACGACCGAACATATGTTCGCCACAAGTAAAATTCATCATACCGAGGACCTCGAGGTCATTCCTGCTGATTCTAGAGGGCACAGGCCGTCTGCATTATTCTGGCTATGGTTTGCATCCAATCTCACAATAGGTGACTTCCTGATCGGGCTGCTTGCACAGGACTATGATCTTGGTTATTCGAGTACAGTTATTGCACTAGCGATAGGCACTGTCCTGGGTGGAGTCCTTGTCGCTCTCATGAGCATAATGGGTCCAATCTTTGGAATGTCCCAGATGAGGATAGGCAGGTATACGTTTGGCAGGAAAGGCGGGATCGTTATGTCACTGCTCCAGTGGGGTAACACGCTAGGCTGGTTTACATTCAATTCAATCATCGCTGCTTCTGCTCTCACACTTGCAATTGGCACCAAGTTCTATGCCATTCCTATCATCATAACAATTTTGCTGGTACTTGGGCTCATTCTTCTGGGGCATCGCACTATCTTGAGGTTTGAACGTGGTATGTCGCTCGTCCTAGGGGTATTGTTCATTATAATACTGGCATATTCGATAGAAAAGATAGGTGTATTTGGAAGTTCAACTGTTCCAGCAGTATTCTCTGCTGTTTCATTCGGCTGGATCGTTGCATTCAGTTTTTCTTACATAATGAGCTGGGGACCATATGCATCGGATTATTCCAAACATCTGGAACCCTCAGTTTCCAGGAAAAAAATTGCACTCTACGTTCTTCTTGGCGCAGGGCTTGCATCATTCTTCTCTGAATTTGTAGGCTTCTATGTTGGAATGGCTACAAACTCGACAAGTCCTAACCCTGCCCAGCCACTTGCGCAGTTTCTCGGTAAATATGCCCTAGTCGGGCTATACTTCCTGTTTCTTGGTGGATTATCCGCGAATGCAATCAACCTCTATTCGAACACGATGAGCATAAGGGCAGCAGGCATCAGGATGGACAGGAAATACATTGCCGTTATTGTGTCGGCGATTGCAGGGGTTCTTGCCTATCTTGGATATAACAGCTTCTATATCTCCTACGAAAATTTCCTCTTTATACTTGACTACTGGATCACACCGTGGATTGCGGTTATGCTTGTAGACTTCTTCATGCGATACAGGCAGTACCTCAAAGGGGGGTACAGGGAAGTTGTGAACTACAGGGCCATATTCTCCTATCTTCTTGGCATTATCGTATCAGTGCCTTTCATGTACCCGTCTGAATACTTCATTGGTCCAATTGCCAGAATTCTTGGATTTGACATCAGTTACTTTGTATCATTCATAGTAGCCGGTCTAACCTACTATATTTTGCAAAGAAGGCATGAAAATAAATCTTTGAATCCATTGCCCTCATGATTATGGCTGTTCTTAACGACAGGGAAATTGAGGAGAGGATCAGGAAAGGTAACTTGATAACTGGGGAGTATGACATTAAGCTAGTTACGCCGAATGGATATGATGTCCGCGCAGAAAGCATACGCGTCTCAGGTATGGAGAGAAAGGATGGCGCAGATATACCTTCCAGGAACCAGTTCTTTGTCTCCACAATGGAAACAATAGATTTGCCGGCTGACATATCCGCCCAGATATGGATACGATCTTCGTACGCAAGAAAGGGAATTATCGGTTCTTTTGGCTTCATAGATGCAGGTTTTAGGGGGCAGCTCACATTATCCTTCTTTAATTCTTCTGACGAGTCCCTGCATATCTCCAGGGGGGAGAGGATAGCCCAGGTTGTCTTCATGATTATGACTTCGCCTGCTGAACGTGATTATTCCATGAGATCAGGGAACTACCAAAACAGCAGCGGGATAAAACTTTCATGAGCTTCGCTTAGTAGGAAAACCTAACAGTGAGGGCTTCACCAAGAATGCAGAGGATGCAAACCTTTAGACATAAGCTGATAATTTAAAGTACTCACGAGCAATCCTTTAAAGCCTAAATGGCAGGTGAATCTTATATGGTAGAAGACTTAGATCCGTTTGACATAGCAGTCAAACAGCTTGAAAAAGCGGCGAAAGTAATAAACTTGGACAAACAGGCGCTCAATATATTGAAGGAACCCATGCAGATACTCCAGGTTCGGATACCTGTGAAAATGGACGACGGAAGAACAGAAGTGTTCACTGGGTTCAGGGTGCACTACAACAACGCAAGAGGTCCTGTCAAGGGAGGAATAAGATTCCACCCAGAAGAGAGCTTATCAACAGTAAAGGCCCTTGCAGCGTGGATGACATGGAAAACAGCAATTATTGACATTCCGTTGGGCGGTGCAAAAGGTGGAATTATTTGCGATACCAAGAAGCTAAGTGTTGGGGAACTGGAGAGATTAAGCCGTGCTTATGTAAGGTCACTCGGCGAATACATTGGGCCTGAGGTCGATGTACCTGCCCCTGATGTTTATACAACTCCACAGATAATGGCCTGGATGATGGATGAGTATGAGAATATCGTAAGAATGTCTGCTCCCGGCGTCATTACAGGTAAACCCCTAGAACTTGGTGGGTCTCTGGGAAGAGGAGACGCAACAGCCAAGGGCGGTATGTACGTTCTGAGAGAAGGTGCAAAGAGGCTTGGCCTGGATCTTTCAAAGGCAACCGTCGCAATACAAGGATTTGGAAATGCAGGTCAGTTTGCTGTTAAACTCGTTCAGGAGCACTTCCACTCAAAAGTGGTAGCGGTCTCCGACACAAAGAGCGGAATTTACAGCGAGAAGGGAATCAACTTCGAAGCGCTAATGGAGCACAAGAAGAAGACCGGATCAGTTGCAAATTTCCCGGGCACAAAGAATATTACGAACGAGGAGCTGCTCGAACTTAATGTTGATGTGCTCATACCTGCGGCAATAGAGAACCAGCTTACTTCAAAGAATGCGGACAAGGTAAAAGCAAAGATCATACTGGAGCTTGCGAATGGGCCAACGACTCCTGACGCAGACGAGATATTCTTCAAGAAAAAGATCATGCTTCTTCCTGACTTCCTGGCTAACTCAGGCGGTGTCACAGTATCATACTTTGAGTGGGTCCAGAACGTAAGTGGTTTGTACTGGGATCTTGATGAGGTCTACTCACGCCTAGACAAGAAGATGACAAAGGCAACAAAGGAAGTTCTTGACGCAGCAGAGAAATACAAAATTGACTCAAGAACCGCCGCATATACTATATCCATCAAGAGAGTGGCCGACGCAATGAAACTTAGGGGCTGGTATTAACCACCCTCCAATTTTTTTATACACTACGAGAAATTAGATAAGAATTTTTACTGAAATACTTCTTGACTTATTTTTAGTCTTAGCGTTTTGAGGTATTCTATGATGTCTTTTATCAGCATCCTGGAACAAGACAATTCGTTCAATTTATGTATAAGCGTTGAATCCCACTCCATCCTGACACGAACAAAGCGGAAGTAGTGTAGAGGTTATCACAGGGGCTTCCCAAGCCCTTAACCCGGGTTCAAATCCCGGCTTCCGCACTCTTTCTATACCAAGAATTGTATCTTAACAAAGAAACATAAAGGATGAATGGTCTTGGGTCTTAAACAAGTGATTCAGGTATAATGGCCTGATGGGATACTAAAAATATTTCCCATGTCATGATAAATTTAACTTCATGCATACAATGCTCGCGCATTGGAACAAATCAGGTCGAATTCATTCCTGCTTAAACTCAATTCAGTTCATTTTGGAACCAATTATCTGTGGATTTCTTTCGAGAGCCTTATCCTGCCGCTTGAACTAGAGGCGGTAACTGGAAATTCCTCTCCAGGATTCTTACTTGGAATAATTGCCTTCATTACAATATCGATAGGAGTCATAGTTTCACTGTTTTCTGGCGTCCTGAGTGACGGCTACAGTATAATGTGGGGGAAGCGCGGCCCGTACATAATTCTTGGGTCAATTATAACAATAATTGCCGTTGCACTGGATTTGTTGCCAGATCTATCAATTCTTATGGTATTTACTGCATTTCTATTTGTGCAGGTTGGATCTAACATATCTTCAGGTGCGTATCAACCACTTTTCAGGGACCTTGTAAGCGAGAAGCAACGGGGGAAAGCATCAGGTATAAATGGGCTTTACACGCTTGCAGGCACCGCAATGGGGCTTGGATTGAGCGGTTTTCTCGTGTCCGAAGGCAGGATGGACCTTTCATTGCTGATAATAGTGGCAATACTGATCATGACGGCTATTTTGACAGCATTTACAATCAAGAAGGACGATAAGCCGCTCATCAATGCAGATTTTCATCCGTTAAAGACATTTCTAAGCATCTTTGATCCGGGTGAAAAGGTCCCCAGGTTCTTCTGGCTGGTTGGTGCTAGCTTTCTATTTTTTCTGGGCATCTCCGGACTGAGCTTTTTTGAGCTGTATTATTTCAAGGACGTCCTTCATTCATCGGATCCTTCAGCGCTTGTAGCGATTTCTGGCATTTTTGTTCTGGCGTTCTCAGCAGCAGGGGCTGTTGTGTTTGGTGTTCTATCGGATAGATATGGAAGACTGCGCATTCTATTTGTTTCAACCATTATTGCTGGAATTGCCACTGCCCTAATCCCTGCGGTTTCTACATTCATCAACTTCCTGGTGCTGGGATCATTTATCGGTGCTGGATACGGCATTTACTTCAGCGTATCTAAGGCGCTTGCGAGTGATCTCTCACCCAGGGAAGATGCTGGAAAATATATGGCATACTATAACATATCGGTGGGGGGATCTTCTGCTCTTTCTACTCTTTTCTTCGGTGCACTGCTGGATTCATTTGGAACTTCATTCAAGCTGGGATTCACTGCGATATTTGAAATGTCAGCAGCCTTCTATTTCGTCTGTCTGATACTCCTATTCAAGTTCAGCACTTTTAAGTAAATTCTTGAATCTATCCAATATCCTGAGATTCTTAATACGGTCGCAAATGATTACTGTATAAAATGGACTCTTCTCCGAGAGCCACAAACAGGTTCCTTATCGGCTACAATCTTTTATACCTCGGCTTTAACTATTTGTGGATATCCCTTGAATCACTCATTCTACCAACTCAGATAGGGATGATTGTTTCAACTCGACAGATAGGTTTCGTTCTAGGTGTAACAGCATCCATAGGAAACGCTTTTGGAATTTTTGGCAACCTAGTTGCAGGTATACTAAGTGACAGGAGAAGATCTGGCTCTGCAAACAGGATCCCGTACATAATTGCCGGGATTGCGGTCGTCATTGCTACTCTTGTTGTCGAGCCTATTACGTCTAAAAGTTATATTGGGATATTGGTTGGATATGTTCTCCTCCAGGCATTTTCGAACATGGCAATTGGGGCCACTCAGCCTATACTGGCAGAAATAGAGAGCAAAGATCAGCGTGGCACATCAGCGGGCTTAAACGGTCTTTTTTCCCTCGTTGGTACAGGCATTGGTTTTGCATTGACATCGGTCCTTATAAGCTCTAATTTTTCAAATGCAAACTTTTATGCCATTGCAGCTGGTGTTGCAATTACCGGGCTTGGAACGCTCCTTGCAATCCATGGCAACCGGCTTGCAGGTGTATCGTCCACTCTCAGCCATGTGAATATCTCTCTTACAAAGCTGAAAAGAATTCCTATCAACATGAGAAAATTCAGCAAACTGATAGCAGGCAGCTTCTTTGTATTCTCAGGCGTAACTGGTCTGACATATTTCGAGCTCTACTTCTTCAAGGAGGTTCTTAACTTTTCTGACCCCGCTATTTACGTTGGAATCGCAGGTATTGTTGTTATAATTGTTTCTGCAACCTCTGCAATGGTTCTTGGTCACTTCTCTAACAGGCTGGGAAGGTGGAACATAATCATTGCAGACGCTGCGGTTGCAGCCATTCCTACATTAATTATCCCCTACTTTAGATCATTTTACATATTCTTAATACTTGGATCAGTTATCGGTGCCACATACGGCACATTTTACAGCGTTTCATTTGCAGTGGCGAGCGACCTGGTGCCCAAGGGGGAGTCAGGCAAATACATGTCTTTCTTTTACCTCTCCCTTGCAGGTGCCTCATCATTTTCACCCTTGATTTATGGGAGCGTCCTGCTGCTTTTTGGCCAGTCAGCTTCGAGTGGTTTTATTGCCCTATTTACGCTTTCTGGAGTATTTTATTTGATAGGAGCACTGGTTCTTTACTGGGCTCATCGGACAAGATAGTTTTTACACTTTCGATTGATTGGAAATGTGGTATTTAAATCAGGAATTACAATGCGACAAGACAATGAATTGACTTGAAATTTAAACGAGACTGCACGCAGACCAATCATCTGACTAAAAAGACTTTTATCCGGGTGATTATGTAGATTATGATGACTGGGTCTCCCCACTACGGAACGTATCATCATACAACTCGTGAACAATCCGAGACTATTAGGTCAGCTCTCAGGGTTGCTTTTAATGAAGCGTTCGCTTGTATCAACCATGAAAACGCTGTAGAAAAGATCCTGGACGCTGGCTGTGGTTTGGGGTTTCTTTCCGAACAAGCGGCTAAATTTTTTACTAAATCCTCAGTTATTGGAGTTGACTTGTTTGGATCAAAGAGCCTTCCGGAAGGAGACCTAAAAATAGCAGAGCAAAACATGCAAATTGAGGGATTAAAAGAGAGGGTGAAATTTATTAAGTCAGACATTGCTGAAAAGAACTTCGAGGAGAATTATTTCGATTTAATAATTTCAAATCTTGTGTTTCACAACCTTGGAAAAGCTCGTTACAGGGCATATAAAAATATTCGTGATATGCTAAAAACAGGAGGTTTTTTTGTTATTGGGGATTTCTTCAGACCTAAAGATAAAGAAACGCTTAAGGGATTGTTTTCGACGAGCTTTGATAAGGGAAACATCAATCAGATGCCTCTTCAATATTCTATTATGATATTAAAAAAATAGAAATGAAAATTATCGTGATCCTTAGGAAGATGGTCCACTAGTGGCTTCACAATTAACTTCTATCACATTTAAAATGGGCTTGGACGTATTCGTTTATTATTTTAAGCGAATACGTAAGACCACTATCTTATCTGCGTAATTGACTGATAAAAGCTACGAATAAAGTCATTTATCATTTGAAGCTCCTCTGACGTTGGCTTTCTACCCTCGTGCAACACCTTGTTTCTTATTCGGTAGAAAGAATCAGCAAAAAGACTATTTATCTCTGTACCTTTTTTGCTGCATTTTCGGAAATTACCTTCACCTCGTCCTAGAACTGAAGGTTATTCACTTTACTTGAATCTATCCCTAATTGAGTTAATTTCTGATTTATCATTATTTCTAGCATCGAAAGAAAGATAACAGCTGATGCCCATTCTTCGTGTAGGCATAATGAAAATAGAAGTTCCCACTGAGGGTGAGAAATGAATCCGCCATTAAAGCGTTGTGCTGCTGTTCTTCATCTCGCTCATGATATGATCAGGCGTGGTAAAAAGAATGAATGATTCTGGGTTGTCAAAGAAGTACTCCGTTGAAAAGCTTTCCAAGGTAAAGCTGTCAGATGGCAGCATCGTGGAGACAGAGCGCACAGCCAGGTAGAAGGAGATATTCAAGGGACTGGGCTTGAAATAGTGTGCCTAACATGGCGGAGTTCCCTATATTCCTTTCAAATCTAACAGCACAGGAAAGCCAAGAGGGAATAACTACATCTGGAGAAAGATGTATGCAATGTTCATGCTGAGAAAGGAAGAATTTGAGGAACATTACCATCTCTGATCCAATGTTGAAACCACGTTCTCAGCATGGAAAATGAAGTTTGGCGACTCCCTGAAAAGCAAGAATTTGATTGCACAGAAAAATGAGTTGTTTTGCAAGACAAAAGCCTACAACATTACTGTGCTGATCCATGAAATGTTTGAGCTGGGAATAAAACCTGATTTTGTCTCTGTCTCTGTTGCATACATTTCATAATTTTTTAGTGAGATATACCTTATTCTCTCTATTTCTCTAGATATAATTTTAAAAGCGGTAAAGTGTAGGATGAGGCCCACGTAAAGTCGCTATAATCTTTTACCTTGAAAGAGTGAGTTTCTTGGTATCTATCTAGAACTTTTTGTATTCTTACTCTTTCAGTGTATCGTGGTCTTCCAGTTGAAGTTTGATATCCTATACGATCTGCGTTTACAGATAAAACCGTAAAATAACTTCTTTTTCCGATCGTAGGTATTTGTCTTCCTAACAGAGTCCCGCAGAAGCTTATAAAATCATTATATTCTATAACCATAGGAACTACATTCTATGGAATTACAAAGTTTTATCTTTTGCACCTAAAATAATCAACTTGCACCTAAATTCTGCCAAAAAGGGCCTTTTAGGTGCAAAGCCCTTCAGGAAGGACTTGGGTTACTCAGCCTTCCTTACCACAATCCCCATAGGTGACTAATGGAAATGTAATCGCCGGTTTAATTTTGATCCATTTCCTCATGCGGAAGATGATTATCATTACCTGTGAAAGGCATCCGACGGAATCGCAGGATATACCTTATCTGGATAATAGTGGAAAATCCATATGCATTCATGAAGAGGATATTCAGATCTGCACTCACCATTGTCACAAAGGTGTAGAGTGCAAGGGTCAAAACATATGTTACCTGAACTCCCGGATTTTTACCACCATTAATTTATGATTTATCCCTAATTCATTGGCTCATGAGTAAAGGCAAAGTTTATCTATAATGGTGGGATGTCCCACCATTACATCAAGGAATCAGACCATAGAGAAGGTCGTGAAAGGGAAAACATACGTGTATGAGCGGATACCATACTACAATCCAAAGATAAAGAATACCAGCTACCACTACAGGTATGTCGGC
>JAMCPG010000010.1 GCA_023379845.1 Thermoplasmatota archaeon | reverse complement strand
TAAGAAGCTGTTCCCTGATCATAGGAAATACGGAGAATGAGGATGTACAGTTCTTTGAAATAGAGAACATACTCTCTGAATGGTATGGCATTCCTGGCAAACAGAAGGCGCATCATGAGCTCTTATTAAGAATGGGAGAATCATATGGAGCCACTCGGGCAGAAATTTACAATACATCACCACTGAAGGCAACAAAACGTGCAATTGACTTCTGGGATCATGTGTCCAGGACCTTCCCTTTTTATGAAGGTATGACTGCAATGCACTCTCTTGAACTAATTGCAAACAGGAACCTTAAGAATTACGGAGCAAGAATTGGATACTTCGATCCACAAATTTTAAAGGATGGTTCGATTAGTAAGGAAGCAGTTGATTTTCTCAGGGAGGGTTATACCGCAGACGTTTCCCATTCAGAGACTGCTCTCGATCTGATTGATAAATATGCTGACACTGACGATAAGAAACAGAACTGTATGGCTGTCGCTCTAAGATCAATGGATGAATTTTCGGATTACTTGTTGGCCAGATTGGAAAGAGGTGAATTGCTTGAAAACAAACAACACTGAAGGATGTGGTCTTTGCAACGCCACCTGGGGTGAATACTACAGGGAGATCGACGGAGACAAGATGTTTTTCTGCTGCAACATTTGCGCAGATATTTTTGAAACAATGACAAGGAAAGTGAAAGAAGCGACAGGGTGGAATAAAATAGATTATGTCGAATTGAAGGGAAACTACTCCTTAGGACGAAACTGTGTTGCTAAAAATGGTAAAGACGAGTTCAAGTATTATTTCCGTACTTATGGGGATGGCACGTTCATTTCATTCGAGAAAAGATAGAGCTTTAATATCTAACTATATTCATTCTTGTAGCCGCAGATATGATATCTTTCAGTCAGGCTCATAATAAACCATAGGTGGCGTATCACCAATTACACAGACAATAAGACAAAATTATCTCTTCAGTTTCTAGATTATTTAATGAGCGATTTCACATAAGGTTATGAGACCGTATACGGGAAATACTAATACATGATACATTATACCGCGTAATGCGTCTACTGACAGTTCTGGGCATCATAGTGCTTGTCACAGCCTCGTTAATTCCTGTCTCAGATACTTTACAGGTACACCAAGACAATACTGAAATCAAGGCATCAACGCTTCTTATTTCTAACAATACCACAATAGGAGTTACAGGTTATGAGACGAGTTACTACATGAACAACAATATTACGATACCAGTCGGCAGGGTTCTTACTTTACTTGATCTAAATGTTTATGTTCAAATTCAATCTGGAAATATTACAGATTATGGCAGTCTAAAAATAATTGACACATCTATTCACATGTTCTCAACTAACCAGTCGCTCGATGCTGAGATTCATGGATCCGGTAAGGCTATGGCAAAATTTACTATGGAAAATTCAGCATGGTCAATACCTGGTATTATCGACATGTCAAATTCCATAGACCGATTATCAAATGACTCGGTATCTTCAGCATACCCGGATCCTTCTAATTTGGCAGAAGTTTTATCCATTGGTATAGCAAATAGCTCTTTTATTGCCTATAATTCGACTTTTTCTGGACTATTGCATACAGAACCTGTAAATTTAATCGACGCTGGGAACCTGGTGTATTCAATGGACGTTCCTTTTTCAACTGATAATTCAGTACCCTTATCTGGTCTTGAGTTTACAACAAAGGATCCAATAATTACAAGGATTACTGCGAATTTGACATTTTCTGGGAACAATCCAACCGGTGAAAATACGCTTAATTTCAGCTACGCAGGTAACTTCATGTCGCTCAGGCTAGGAAACACCGGTTCAGTACATAACACATCATCAGAAATGATTCATCTTGCACTTTCCGCTCCAATGAGCGATCTTGCCCAGCTGATCAAGAGTTTTACCGTTTCTATGCACGTAGCCAATGTTGCAGGATCAAATAGCAGCATTGAAGCGCTTAACATCTCGCTGTTGTCAAATGACACTGTCTCCTTCGCTGGCATAAGATACTTCTCATATGATGTTTACAATAGCTCGGCTGTTTTTGCAAACAGCTCAATTGATGTTGACATGAACTCTCCATACCTATATGACAACGTGATGAATCCTGAGCATGATTTCATTTATGCAGTAAATTCAACGATATACGTTCCCGCATCCAGAATGGCTGGGATTCCTGGAAATGGGCAATTTTATCTAGACAACAATTCTTCGTTACTATTTTTCGCACATGTACGGGTCAATTCGAGCACTGGATCTTACATTGATTCCAACTTTCCCCTGGCTATCAGCCCGCTTACCAGCTCCTCCTATGTCTCCTCAGTCAATGATTATGTAGTTTCTGCACTACATGAAGTAAATATAAGCGAGGGGAAAGTAAACAACCAATCCTATTATTACTACCTCCTCTCAGGTATTATAAACGGATCCAGCGAGGGATATACTGGAGATTATGAATTTACCATTTACAATTTTACATATGAAGTTGCATTGCCGCAATACAACTTTTCTTCCATGAATAATGTCAATGAAACCTTTCACACAAACCTTCCAATCTTAACTGTTGGTCTTAGAACACACTACCTTACAATGGATTCTGCTAATAATCTTTCTTTAAACATATCGCTTGTAGGGTGCATAAGCATGGCTATGTTTGTCGAAGCCGATATCAACCTTGGCAATGGCAAGCTTTTGGGAATTCTTATGAAAAATGAGACTGTTGTAGCACCTTCAATTAATGTCATAGCACCTAATGTCGAGATTCCGTATCTTAATGAAAGCAGGTTAACCATAATCGTTCACTTATCTGCAAAAGATCCTACATATTCTGGTGAGAACCTTACCTTCCTTTTTAAAGTTTCATTAGCCCAGAACGTGATGCTAAACACCAGTTCATCCTATGTCTGGCTAAGGGATCAGAGCCAAATGCGATTATCCGTGAATTATTCGCTGAATCCTGGACCATTTGACTTTTCAGTGTCGGAAAATGCAACAATAAATACTCTTGGTGGCGAGATAGGTTCAAAAAGAATATATAATGTTAACTCAGCCAACGAACGAGGAACTTTTCAAATGATGTTTAACTTGACTTCAATTGCTGAAAATGTTTCCATATTTGTAAGCGTGTACAATGACTCATTGCTTTTAATAAACGCTTCTAGCACTATTCATCTTGAAATAATAGGAAATTCTTCTTACTTTCCAAATTCCACAATAGATGTTACTGAGACGGGGCTTCCTCGAGGAACATTCTGGTCAATATCAGTGGGAAATGAATCATACTCATCAATCCAATCTATGCTTGTTATTTACGTTCCGAACGGATTTTATAATTACAGCATAAACCAAATACCAGGTTACATCAGCAACCAGCTAAATGGAAGAATTGCAGCCATATACAAGGAGGAATATCTCAACATAACTTTTTCATCGTTTAAATATTCTATTTTAATTGAAGAAGCGGGACTAGCAAGCAATCATACATGGTCCGTTCTTATCGATAATAAAATTATTTATGTCAACGGTAGCCACACAACCATATATCTCCCTAATGGCACTTATAACTTCAGCGTGAGTTCTTCAGGCTTCGAGAGCCAGAATCGAAGTTATACTATTTTCGTGACTGGGCCGGGTGAGTCAGTGCACGTTGTGTTCGTGCCAATTAAGCACTATTCATTCTTGTCAAGTATATTCAAGCAAATATACAATTCGCCTCTTTCGTATATGGGTGCATTTGTTTTTGCTATCGTTTATCTAAGATTTTATCGTGGGAGCTTAAGGATATGTTCTACATGCCTAACCCCAATCCCGAAGGGTAGAATGAAATGCCAGAACTGCGGGATCAGGGAAAAGTAACAATTGTTTGATTTTTCCTAATCTATTCTTGCAATTGATGGCAGAAGATGTGATCAAGAATTGTATGTCATTGGCTCAGGTGATATGACATATTCGAACATTAAACCAAATTTCAGACCAATGTCAGAAAGAACTAATAAGTAGTACGATTGCCTAGAAGATAACTAAACTAAAGAGAGAGTTTCATAGAAAAATTGGATGGCGAAAATGTCAAGAGAGCAAGGTTTGATGACAGTAGAAGAAAGTTCCCAACTAAGACAAATTCTTTCAACTTCAAACGAACGACCCTTCATTTCGGTTGTAATCGATGGATTTATGAGAAAAGAATTCATAATTGAGGCAGTCAATTCGATTAGAAACCAAGACTTGAATGAAAACGCATTTGAACTAATTGTCCTTCGAGCCTTTGATGACATTGAACTGGATAAACAGCTAACACAAAATAAAGCTAAAATTATTGACGCAAGAGATATTTCTTTAGGCAAAGCCATAAGTTATGCTGTAGAGCAATCTATTGGAGAAGTTATTTGCTTTCTCGATGACGATGATAAATTCCAACCAAGTAAGCTCTCCAGAGTGTATGATTTATTTTCTGCTGATCCTGATCTTTGCTACTTTCATAATGGGCAAATATTCTGCAATGAAAATTCGGATATTATCAGTAACTTCAAGTTAAGGAAAGAGAATCCTGGCATGCTTAAATTTGAGAATAGAGGATTTATGAATCTGGCTTCTTCTTTAATCAAGACTGGAAGATATATAGATTCTTTATGGTTTAACCTTAGTTCAATCAGCGTCAGAAAGAAAATATTCAACGGCAAGATGGATTTTGTTCAAAGAGTAACATCACATCCAGATGACCTGATGTTCTACCTGACTTTCTCCTTCAACGGGAAGGCTTCCATGCTCAATACCAATGAACCTTTGACAGTATATCGTGTTCATAACAGTACAACCAGTATAGTTAATTCAACAGATAGCACTTCACTGAACAAAATAAGAGTCAAACAATACAAGGATTTTTCCACGTCCTCGGGTGTATTTACTGAATTTATGCACGGAACAGAGGTGGAGGAATATACTTTAGCAAGATACTCACATGATCTGGCTGCATTTTACAATACGAAAAAAGAGGCCTTGAGTTTAATAAAGCAGACTCTAAAGCTCGCTCTTAAGGATAAGTTTAGGCTTGTTGAATTTGACTGGAAAAAGAGATTTAGCACTTATTTTTCTTTTATTGCATTTGCCCTTTTCTACGCAGTATCTAAAAAAATTCCAGCAGTGAATAGCATAAGTATCTTATTTCCAGGCATTGAATCTTTTCGGAGATAGTATTCTTCAGCTTAACACAAATAATTCCAGAACTTCTGATTTGTAAGATATTTCTTGACAATTACAGTTTAAGGAACAGGAGTGCCCGATAATTCAACCCGTATCTTATTTTCAGATGACTTCACTATCCATGTATGTGCTGCTATCGGTATAAATTATCTATCTAATGGATCCTATTATTCCACATCACCTTCTCTTATTTCCAAAGTCAAAAGCAAGAGCCATTAAATCTCTGCTGCAGATCAGTATATGAGAGTGACAATCGACTTGTAAAAAAAAATCTCTTCTTTCATGATATTTTGAACGTTATATACTTCCCACAATTTTTGTATTTTTTTTAGTTGCTGCTGCCTTTTTATATCTAAGATTCTACACGGAAAAGTACAATTTAGTTCTGCGTGCCTTTCCTAACTGCTTTCCACATGGAGGTCAAAGAATCGAGAATTGAGTCTAAAAAAATAGTCGTTAGTCAAACCACAAATACCAATGTTTTCGGAGCTTCATGATTGTATTTATGAACTACTTTTCCATTCCAGAATAATAGCCTCTTTGATGCCAACTTGACCGGAATGTCAAGGTTTGAAGCAATACAAGTACACAATGTTTGCGGGCCAAGTAATACATTATTCTGATACAGTTCCTCTGTCGTAGTATAGCCGGGATTATCTTCCTGAATCTGTAGTTTCCAGCCTGGAATATGCACTCATGTAAATCGATACGGAGCTTTTGATAGAATATTCGGTTATTTTAGTCAAATTAGTATGGGTACAAATATACCCGGGCTGAGTATACTCTGTAATAAATTCTTTCAAGGCATTTGAGTAATCCTCTGCTAATCCAGAATCAATTTCACGGTAAAATGGAACCATACTTTTGAGATCGGAAACTCCTGACTGTCGGGATACAATCAACGGCAACCCCATGCATGCAGCTTCAAGTACTGAAATTGGGAAACCTTCCTTCAATGAAGGGAAGATGAAAAAGTTTGAAGCTTTTAGGTATAATATTTTTATGGACTCATCCACGTTACCCGTGTACAATATATTATTGTCTTTATTTTCCATTATAGGAAAACCGATTGCCAAAAGTTGAATCCTGTTATCATGCATTTGAGTAATCGCATCTATTGCTACATTCAGCCCCTTTCTAATTGGATCCCTGCCAATAATTATACCAACGATCTTGGTTGGATCGAATCCAAGGCTTAATCTTGCACTCTTCTTCTCTTCCTCAGTTGGAACCTTGTAGAGATCTGTGTCAACAGATGCTTTTATCAAGTTGATTTTATTAGTATATCTACTAAATTCCTCCTTTGCTTCAAGTGATACTGAAAAGATAAATCTTGCTTTTTTGACATTATTTAATTCTATTTTATGAGTTGTATAGGTAATTATTCTCTTTTTCATGGATGTAATGTTTCTCGCCATGCCGTGGAGAGTCAGGATGGCTTTATCATGGTATTTTGACGTTATGCTGCCATTATCACCATGGAAATGGATTACATCGTAATCTCTGGAATGATTGGCAAGATATCTCTTGACTTTTATTGCATAAACGTACTTTGATATGAAGAACAAATTCTTTCTCTTGAACAAAGGTACACGTAGAGTTATAACTTTTCCAAATGGACTTTGGGTGACACTCTGAAAATCACCAGAGCACAGCACGTCAACCGATACATTATAAAGATCGTATAGGGCTTTAGCATGCATTATAATATACTTCTCGACACCACCGTAGTTGTCGAATGGGTTTAGATAGCCGACCTGCATGACTCTTCGTATCATCTTTCTTCAATGAATCCGAATAAACAAAAGCCTATTTAACAATCCGCTTCTACTATGGATGCTAATTCATTTTTAACCCAAACACGATAGAAAATCTAATTATTATCCCAACCCATTAAGGGAAACCTCAAAATGCAGATCACAAAGAACCTAAAGAAGACAACTTATGTTTTTAAAAGTGTTACAAACAGCCTCGAAACTGCAAGGGCACTTTCATATTGGAGAGAAAATGGACTTAGAAAAATAGATCTGGAGTTCAAAGATGGTTCAAAGATTGCAGCGTTACCTCTGGGTGCAGCGTGGACGGTCATTAGTTATTACTACTGGTCACATAAGCTGAACTCCTATGACACCCAAGATTTGAAGGATCTGAGTAATATCGCGCTCTACATATACAACAGAATTGAGGAAACATATGATAAGTGGCCAAAGGGCGGATGGGGAATGCAGGGTACCCATGGCATACTTTACGCCTTGATAAGGCACTTTAAACCCAATCATCTTATAGAAACCGGAATTGCACATGGATATTCGGCAACAGTGATGCTTTCTGCAATGAAAAAAAACCAGGTTGGAAAGCTGACTAGTGTAGATAATTCTAAAGTCATAAAGTTCTTCGGCAAGGAGGATCGTATTGGGTGGCTTGTTCCTGAGGACCTCCGTTCTGACTGGGATATAAGAATAGGCCTGACAAAAGATGTTCTTCCAGAATTAAACATCGATTTTGATGCTTTTTATCACGACTCTGATCACAGCGAGCAGAACATGCTTTTCGAATTTGAATGGGCCAATGAGCACCTTCAAAGAAACGGTTTAATGATATCTGATGATATTGATCTTAACCATGCTTGGCATATATTTAACAGTAAACACAGAAATTACAGACAGATAATTAAAAGTGCAACTACAGGCGCATCTATCAAGGAATAATTTCTCTTTGGCCTGAAGAAACCTCGTTCCAACGTTGTGTCAACCCCTAATAAATTTTACTATGTCGTTAAAAACCATGAACGTTGAGGGAAAAACATCTAAACACATGACAACTTATTTGTCATATATGGTATCCTGACTATAATGGATAAAGTTGATACAAAAGTCCCTAGGAGACCACATGAAGTGGTCCAGCTCTGCCATGGCAGGCTAATACCTTCCTATTCAAGCGGGTATTCTTTAAGGTGTAATGAATTGACAGAGGGGATGGATCGGATCCGTGTAACCCTCTTTGGTCCGTCCCTATCCAATAATATTACGGCAGACACTTATGAGTACCATGCAAATTTAATGCTTTTGAATGCAATACTTCATGGAAACAGGTCTTTTGAGATACTCCTATCCAGGGGGAAATACCTTCCATTGGCCTATAGGAAGAATATATCGAATCTAATTTCTAAGTCAAGATGTGTCATACTCGAAGGTCCCTGGCACTATAGACTAGTCAAAGACCTTATACAAGATAGGCCGGTTATCTATGATGCACATAATTTTGAGACTGGACTGCGAAGGGAAAATAAATATTATGAATTTGTTAGAGAACTTGAGAAGGAAGTATGTGAATCGGTTAACCTGATAATTACGGTCACACAGGACGATATGAACAGAATTCAAGAAGAGTACAATGTTCAATCTGATAAGATGAGACTCCTTACGCATATTCCGACTGTGAACGAGTGCCAATGGACAGGAAAAAACAGTAAAAGCCTAGTCTTCATCGGCTCTCTATATGAGGCAAATATTGTTGCATACAGAGAGATTGAAAAGATCGCTGAAGCTCTACCTGAATTCAATTTCCTTGTTCTTGGTAGCATATGCAGTTTACCGGGAAAGAAGAACCTACCAAATTTGAAGTGTCTGGGAGTTGTCCCTGAAACTCAAAAGGATGCTATAATGATAGGGTCTATGCTTGCACTGAATCCAATTATGTTGGGCTCTGGGAGAAATGTAAAGATGGTTGACTATCTGGCGCACTCTTTGCCTATAATTTCAACCAGCATTGGTGTACGAGGTTTTAACCCAATTACAATACAAGAAGCATGCATCATCATAGAAATAGGTGATTTCGTTAAGACAATTAAAGAATTAGATAGAAATAGAGATCTTCTTCAAAAAATGTCCATCGCATCACGAAAAAGATATCTAGAGATAAAGAAAGAGAATGCAATTTCGTTTAGAGAGATTTATGACGAATTAATGTCTGGAAAACAGTAACCATAGAATAGATTTGCCTGTGAGAAGTAATACGCGCTTACAATGGCATAACCCATTCGATTGATACACACTGTTCATTTTTGCTACGGCATCGCTGTGATAAATAAATCAGTCACCTCGGTTTAAAAGAAAATCAATTGACAGACAGATAGACATTCATTGTCTCTTTGACCATCTTTTCGATTGAAAAGTTTTTTTTCACATAGTCCCTGTGATCGACTTTTATTGAAGACATGGCTGATTCGAGCATCGCAGAAAAATCTGAGAAGTCATTCTTGTAGTAAAACGCGAATTCACCGCATGTCTCCCTGAATATCGGCGTATCGTTGAGAAGAATCCTTCCTCCCATCATGAAGACCTCAAGAGGAATGTAACCAAATCCCTCATCAATAGAATGATAAGCCACAAGATCTGAATGCCTGATATACTGGTGTACGCTTCTATCAGCCTGATACCCCAGAAACTTTATGTTCCCTATGCTTCTGTATTTATCATAAACCGGGTTCTTGCCATAACCTATCACATAGATTTCATACTCAGTATTCTGCAGCCTATCCAGGATAAGATTGAATTTTCTGCGCACATTGTCAAGGCCGCCGAAAATGAGTATGTGCCTCTTGTCATCCTGAAAAGGGTTTTCAAGGCTTTCCAGATAAGAATCACCAACATCCTCAATGCCATGGTGGACCGATACAATGTCGTCTGCCTTGATCTTGAAGTTCCTGATCACCATGTCCCTGACGACGTTTGAGGGTACTATTATTTTTTTTCCTTTTGAGAAGAGGTTCTGCAAATATTTCATGTTGAATCTTACGTACCTGCTATTATAATCATTTATATGTTCCATGAAAGATACGTCATGAAGAGTTACTACGTTTATCCTTCTATTGTCAAGAAAAGCAGCAGTCGCATGATTCACATCTCTATTGCCAAGCTTTCCTGCAGCCAATTTAGACATCAGCCTGGTTGATATAAGACCAAAATGCCCGCCAATCTCGACCTTCCTGACTCTTAGCTCCTTTATGCTGTTGTCATTTCCGTATATTTCTGTCAAGCCAGAATACAGGGTTTTAGAATACCTGTTAACGCCATTGTTCAACGAACTGTCATACCTTACAAGATCAATATTCATTGATTCTCCCCATATCTTTTCCTGTATTCTTCTTTAATGAAGTAATCCAGACCTTTTTTTCGATCAAGCAGAGCCTTGTAGACATGCCTATCGAAAGAGAATGCAGAATAAATCATATCCAACATAGTATAATTCTGGAACATGAATCTGTATTTTTGTATCTGCCTTTCGACAACGCGCTCCTGGTCTTGGTTGAGTGATAAATCCCTCTGGATCATGACAAGGTCCTCCATTCTTCCTTTAAACCTGTTGCTCAGGTATTGTTTAAATGTTTCATAATTTGAGAAGGGCTTTAGTCTTATTGTTGTGAGGTATTCTGGTAAGTTAATAACACCTTTTTTACCGACATAATTCAGGTAGATGAGCATATCGTTCAGATACCTCGTCATTTTGAACATTTCAACATCAATATATTTTGCCTGCACTGTTATACATGATGTGTTGTTGTCAATTCCATTATAATTGTAGGAGGGATTAGAATATCTGGCAAAATTGTGAATGTATGTATAGGAGGTCAGTAATTGATCCATTCTTTCAAGTTTATTTGCTTCAAAAGCATCGTCATCATCCAGAAAAGAAATTACATCGTAATCAGAATCATTCATGAACTGATAAAATGCATCATTCCAGTATTTGAAAGTCTTATTCTTTACTACGACACGTTCACTGTCATGCGTGAATCCACAGTTAGTAACAACGATGAAATCCCATCCATCTTTATGTATGATGGTGTCCAGCGCTTTCCTAAGATCTGGGATGAACTCTGGATAACTGCTGACCACAAGGACACACTTCTTCATCATGGGGGTGATTTTACCAACTAATATAATAGCATACATCAACCCTTCAGGGCTTTTTCTGTAGTTTTGTATTTATTCAATAACCCTTTAGAATTCACAGCTTGAAAGTTTTTATTAATATAACGCTAAGTGTAAATTCTTCGCTATTGTTCCAAACAATTAGAATTTCTTATATCCTTGTAATATCCTAATCCATGGCAGGTGAGTCTCATAATGATGATAAAGTTCAAAATTTCAGAAGTTACCTTGGACTGCCCGAACCCGATAATTCAAGCTCCTACAAGAAAAGGTATGAAAATGAAATAATTGAGGGCATCTATTCTGCTTTTAAGGAAGGCAGAAAGTACTACGTTCAGATAGTGAAGTCTTTTGATCTAAAAGGTTTGAACTCCGCTCTTTTGTATATATACACACAGTTATCCAAAAATGGCGTGAACGTTGTTCCACTTGAAAAACTGGACTTTGAGCAAAGCAGGCAGGAAGGAAAAAATAATGTTGTTTATCTTATTTCTGATAGGTACATAGATAGTTCTGATCCTGCTTCATTAAAATTCTTATCCAATCTCATTGCAGGCGAAGTCCCGAAGAATGCTGAGGGATCACCCATCGTACTGGGACTTACTGACCAGACGTTTCGTAGGATAAACAAATTCAGGAGCAAGAAAGAGATTCAACATACGCCGGACACATCCTATTCTCAAGCATCAGGAAATCGAACATTAGGATCAGGCCTGGTTCTTCTCTCTCTAACTTTTCTGGCCACAGGGATAGGGACTGTAATAGATCGCCCAGAGATCTATGACCTGTCAGTCTTTACCGTATCCTGGATTATCTTCTCATTGTCAATGATTGGAATAATTGGTTTTCTGCTGGTACTGTTTGGATCTCTGCAAACAAGATCTAAGAGGAACTGGACGCTTGGAATATCCTTCCTGATTATTGCGGCAACACAGATTGCCAGTGTCTTCATCCAGTTTTCATCATTATCCCTGAATAGAGGCGGAGGATTCGAGCTGGTTCTGTCAAGTCAGGCTATTTTACCTAAATCTAATGCCTTTATTTTACCGGAAATATACACCGGCATGGCTATGCTGCTTGCTATAGCCTGCTACCTTCTCATATTTACATTCGCCAGACACACGATAAAGATTCTGGGGCTTTTTGCATTGATAATCGGCATTGCAGCTCAAATCTTCACACTGGTAGGGATTTTGCTCATTTCGAGGTTGTTTTTTCCGCTCATATTAGCCCATTATAGTAATTTTCTGTTCATCTCTTTTTACAATAACGTAACAGCGATTCTGCCATATCCGTCTGTCATTCTGAATGTCACAGACTTTATCTTTCCCCTTCGGGATTACCCAAAACTCTTCCTATATTTTGAAGTTGGCCTGGCTTCGATATCTAACTTCCTCTTCTTTATCTCATATTTTGCGACTGGATCGACCAGGGGAAGACATAATGATTCCACTAATCCTCGCGATGCTTCCTGAACCAGGTTAGCATAATCAGCACAGCGCCAGATACCAGGACAACAATTTCAGCAATCATTGCATAAAACTCAGGAGGATACGGCGGTGCAGGTTGGGTTGGCGTTATAACCGGTGATGTTGGGGTGAATACAATCAGGACATATGTTCCTGAACCATTCTGCACCTGGAACAGGCCATAACCATGCATATCGGATCCGCGGTAGTAACTGCTTACGTTATAATAGTAGAGACCGAATGGAAGCGTTATATTTATCGACAGGGTGCCGTGTTCCACGATTCCAGATATTCCTGATATGTTGAGGTACCATGTATTGTAAGAAGGTATTCCAGACAATGTGATATAGACGTACCCGGGATTGTTGACAATATACTTACCGCTGACTGCAGGCATCACATTGTTCGGGGGCATATATATTCCCCGAACATACTGTATCTTCAATAGACCTGCACCGCTTCCACCTGACGTCATGCCAATATTTGGAAAGTATGAATCTGAATGTATTGAATTGTTATGAGTTTCGGCAACCGTATTTCCATTAATGTACCAGTACTGCGTGGAGTTCCCGGATAAACCAATCCCAAGCATAAAAGGGGAAAAAGTAAAATTCACGTATTGAGAGACCTGTGTCATGTTAACAGATGGCGACATTGAGTTTTTGGCTTGATTTTGGTCGTGGAATAGATCGGCTTCAAATCCACCCTCGAAGTAGTAATCGTATGGCGTTCCATCATAGACCAGGCGATTCGTCAGATTGTGTGATGTTGATATGCCGATACCTTCCGTGCTAGGGTACCCTGCGGTTACGTTATCCTCTGTAACGAAAGCCTCTATGATCTCTGGTTCCAGAACAGGACGCTTTGTGATCGCGTATGCATATGCATCATTGAAGCTATCTTTAATGATGAGACCATGATCGACTGTGACATTAGCAGTTGCCTGCTGGAATGTAAGCCAATTGGACTGGAATGGCAATCCAGAGAAATTGCAGTAGAAAGCGAATACATTCTTTCCATTGTCAAATTCCCCGTAGCTTGGGGAAAGCTGGGGTGCCTCTCCCTGGTTACCGTTATATCCGCTCATAAGGTCAGTAGATGTACTTTCAAACCCCATGTATATTGATGAATTGGAATTAGCGGGTATTGAAAAATTTAGCCTTAACCAGTAGACAGTGCATACGCTTGAAGAGTTTGCGCCAGACTGAATCCAGCTGGGTATCGTCACGCCGTTTGACCAAAACCATTCAACATTTTGAAGCCCGGCAGCCTCGTATTTGCTGAGTGCAGCTGAATTGACCTTTGCTTCTAGGTCGAAGGGAACGGGAGTTGATAGGTTCTGGTTGTTAACGATATGAAACGACGTGTAGTTCAGGACTCCAGCAGGAATAACTGGGCTAGGAATATTTGAAGCAATCATTGATGCATAGCTGCCAGTAACCTGGTCTTGCATCCCTTCTCCTGAAGAGTTTATGTTATGCAGAGGCTGGCCAGTACCAGATACAAGTGCAGCTATTGCAGTAAGCATGACCAGCACGGAAAATATAGCAATGTATTTTTGGAGTATCATAGTAACCATGCAAATTATCTCTTAAACATGAGTAAAAAGATGTTTTTAACATTATTCAGCAGCCTTAACCAGGATCTTTTTCAACCTGTGGTTTTTTTCATCTGCACTCCATTAATTTTGCAAGATTACATTAAAAGAATCAGTGCTATCTATATTAACTGTTTAAGACAAATGCCCATAACATTGTGGTTGCGCTATCATGGAAGGTGAATATGCCAGGTTAAGCCGATCCCTGAGTTCCTCCTCGACGATGTGTCGAATCATTGACTAGAAAAGATGGCAGGCTACAAAGTGATCGGTCTCTATCTCCCTCATCGTCGGTCTCTGGTTAGAGCATATTTCCATGGCAAATGGGCACTTTGAAACGAAACTGCATTCATCCCTGCCACTGTTAACGACATCGACGTTGTACTCAACCTGCTCATCGATCGGGACAACGGACTTGTCAGTGGCTTCGGGTATAGATTTGAGCAACAGAACAGTATAGGGGTGCTTCGGGTTTTCCACAATGCTCTTTCCGGGACCTATTTCAACGACCTGGCCAAGATGCATGACCAGTATCCTGTCCGCGATATACCTTGTTATTATGATGTCATGAGATATGAATATCATGGAAACCTGCTTGTTTTTTGCCTGCTCCTTCAGCAGGTTGAGGATGTCAGCCCTTATTGATACGTCAAGCATGGATACGGGCTCGTCCGCTACAATGAAAGATGGCTTGTTGATGAGAGCCCTAGCAATACCGACCCTCTGCCTCTGCCCTCCGCTCAACTCACTTGGTATCTTGCTTAAATACTCCTCTCCGGGCTGAAGACCCGCGTTATTCAGTGCATCGATGACTTTTTCCATCCTCTCCTCCTTGGTCAGTTTATCCTGTATAATCAGCAGCGGAGTGAGTACAGCCTCTGAAACGGTAAGCATGGGGTTAAGGGATTCGAAAGGGTCCTGGAATATCATCTGCGATTTCAGCCTGAATTCCTTGATCTGTGATTTACTGAGATCATCAATGTTCTTGCCTTCAAAGAAAATCTTTCCAGAATCCTTCGATGACAGGCCGAGCATGACCAGGCCAAGGGTAGTCTTTCCACTGCTTGGGAACCCATGGTTCGACCTCTGGGCAGAGTATTCATATAACGGTTACTGGAACTTCGAGGGATACAACAATCCTACAATGAATCATCTGCTCAATGTATCTGAAGCTGAAACATTCAACTCACTTGCTTTCAACACAACGCTAGACGAGATACAGGGCCTTGCTGCAAGCCAGATGCCCACGGTGCCAATAATGGGATCGCAGACGCTGTTTGCGTACGAGGTAAACAAGATTGGTGGCATGAATCTGAACCAGCAGCCAGACAGCCCTCTTGACTCAGAATATGCGTACATGTTGGCCCATCCGAGTACCTCTTCTGGCTTCACTTCACTTGATTATGCCATAATAGGCATAATTGTTGTAGTTGCAGTGGTCGCAATCGCAGCGGGTGTTGTTATCTCCAGCAGGAACAAAAAGAATGAGTAATCCTTCCATTTTTTATTTTCAATTTCTTTTTCTTTTATCTTGTTCTTCCATAATGCTATATTTTTTAGGCGAATGATCATGTTTCGAATCATTTACTCTCATGGTATCATGTGATATCAAGCTGAAAAGAGTTGGTGAAATTATTCTTATGACTTGATTTGTAGATAGCCATGAAAATCAGTTAACGTCCTTAGAGCGCCTGAAACTATCTCTCAAACGATAGTTAATGTTATCTCTATCGTTGGAATGAACCACAGACTTGCAGGCTGAAAGGCAATGAAACCGAAAGTGATAATTTCCTGGAGCTCTGGAAAGGATTCCTGCTACTCCTTGATGGAGGTCCTCAGACAGGATGAATTCCAGATTGCCGGTTTGCTTACAACAGTAACCAGGGCATTTGACAGGGTCTCAATGCATGGCGTGAGGGAAAAACTTCTCGAACGACAGGCAAATGAGCTTCATCTTCCGCTAATTAAGGTTGAAATTCCATCTCCCTGCTCCAATCAGCAGTATGAAGAGATAATGGGAAGAACGATGGAAAATGTAAAATCCATGGATATTAAGCATATTGTCTTTGGAGACATATTTCTGGAGGACATTAGGAAATACAGGGAGGAGAAGCTTGCACCCACTGGCATCACGCCAATTTTTCCTCTCTGGGGGAAGAGACCAGCAGAACTTGCAAAGGAGATCATAAAATCCGGGGTAAAGGCAAGGATTGTATGCCTGGATCCACGAAAACTTGACAGGAAATTTGCAGGCAGGATATACGACAATGATCTCCTGATGGAATTTCCTGAGAGCGTTGATCCATGCGGTGAAAATGGTGAATTTCACACTTTTGTCTTCGGTTCCCCTGCATTTAGCCATAGAGAGATTCCGACGAGAACTGGCCTGACAGTGGAAAGAGACGGTTTCGTTTTCACTGATATAGAAGAAGCATGATATCTTGAATACTCGGATCTGTACTGGTGAGCGATAATATGGACTTTTTCAGCCAATTAAAGAAGCTGAGACGGAATACTTTGGGTTCTTGTTGGTCAGCATTCTATAAAGCAGACAGGCAAATATAACTGATGACAAGACGCCGAAGGCGCCCATGACAATGGAGTTCCCGTCGATAGCATGCCTTACCTCCTCAAGTTGTCCAAGAAAACTAGCATTATAGTTCCACGCAATATCCGGGTTAAGGAAGTAAGCATAACTGTAATCCAGGAAGAGGTAAAGCGATCCCAGAATGGAGATCAATGCTGCATACTGGACTTCTCCAAGCAATATGAAAAACGGAAGAATCCAGATAAGATACTGGGGATTCATGAAGTTATATGTAACAAAGAACATCAGCATACATATGATAAAATAACTTTCCATGCTGACGCCTTTCCTGATTGCGTATGCGGTGTAAATAATGTATGCTGGCGCAAAAACATAAAGGAAAAGGGATGGAAAGCTTCTAACAAGCAAATCAGAAACGATAACCTGCCATGTTAGCCCTTCAGAAATGAAGACGCCCAGGTAAGTTGGAACCGCCCTTCCCATGAATAGCGTATTGAGGTCCATCAAGACGTTTCCGGATGCCGCATACATGAGCAGTGAAAGTAACATTACGGGAATAATCGCACTAACAGATAGGATCTTGTTCCTGCTTCTTGCGATGAGGAGTGGCATTACAAATACGGGAAATATCTTTATTGCCGCCCCTATTGATGCAAACAGCACGGCGTTGAAGTCCTTTCCCTGCTTATGGTATGCAAGCGCCTGAAGCAAAAACGCAAGACCCAGAACGTCAAGCTGCCCCCACATTATGCCTACCACGACGGCAAATGGGTTTATAAGCCAGAGTTTCCACTGCTGCTTCCCGCTCATTCTGACAATGATTGAATTTATCCAGAAAAATGAGAGCACAAACGGAAGCTTGGCCAGGCCATATAGAATGATAAGGTTAGATCCCGCAAGAGCTCTCCATGCTGAATATACATTGTTATATGAGACTTCGATATAGTTGAGCTGCGTATTTGAGGGTATCCTGAACTCAAGCACATAATGCGTAAACACAACTACAAAGTAGCTCCAAATTGCATATAGCGGCGGATATTCCCACTGAAGACCCGGCGGTGTAAAACCAGCGGGTAGATATGGATTAACTTTGTCGAATAACCTCATTCCCAACGATATCATGAAATAATCGTCATATCTCTGTCCATATATTATGCTCAATGCGATGTAGACTGGAACCAGGTAAAGATATCTCTTCGATCTTATCTCAACTGTTAAGAAGAAGACGACAAAAGTCCCAATCCCACCTAATAGAAAGAGTTCAGCAATGAGGCCCAGATCTGATGGCTCTAGGCTCAGGTGGACAATGATTGCAGTCTGGTTTTGTACCTGTATCGAGATATTGTTTGCTTCTGGCCCGGAAGACAGGGAGATGAAAGCAGCAAAATATTCGCGTGGGGAAAAATTTGCATTTACAAGGAGTGCCTCCTCCCCCTGGTAATATCTGTAAATCATGACATGCGTGATGTTTGATGTTGTTTGGATGGAAACCTGGACGACAACATGGCTGCTCATGTTTTCTGGCGTGGTAACATTGGCGGGTTGGGCACATACAACTGTCCCACTGCTGTTATGTGAAGAGAATGTGTTCTGGCCGTTGCTATTTACCGAAAGTATGGTGGCGCCTCCGACCAGAACCAGCGATAATGCTAGCATGCAATAACTGATGACAGCCCTCTGCCTGCAAGATATCTTCATCTTGCGCACTGCTTTTTCAAGGTAGATGAATTTTTATACGCGAATGCAGGAATCGACATGAATGCTGCATCCAGACAACGGAAAGGATTTGATCTCAGCATGTAGATAGCACCATTACCGGCTAACATGATTCTATTTTATAATCTTTTCCCGCATTTCATCATCTGCTAACGGTAAAGAGTGGCATGATGTCGAAGCGCAATTACTGTTGGTACTATTTAATTAACAAAAGATATTCATAAATGCTTGGATGCACCGTATGCGATGAGTAAGAACAAAGCATGCTTCGCCGACTCTCTGCATAAAAGACCCTTGATTTTTACAGTAGTTCCGCTCAGGGATAACCTGACAGGCGATACAAAACACGATGACAAGATATTGAAGAACGTATCGTTGCGGAAGAGTGACATGGTGAGTTCACTTCATTCCATAACGCGCCTTAACGCCATCAACGTTCCCGAACTTGTCGAAGAGAATCATGAAGGGAAGCCCCGGTATAACAGCGTGTATACGAGAATGCTGGCGAAGTCGATTGCCAGTGCTCTAGGCACCGATGCCATTGTCAACAAAGTCGTAGTTCATCTTTCTGGGTATGACGAGTTCATCAGCTGGTTGGATGAAACAACCGGGAATGGAATAGAAAATGTCATCATAGTGGGGGGAAACACCAGGCACCACAGGTATCCAGGCCCTTCGGTTCCAGAGGCAAACATAACCGTGCAGAATTACATGAGGTCTCATGCGGAAAGACCTGTTACTATAGGTAATATATGCCTTCCGGAAAGAAGGGACGAGGCGACGAAATTGCTTTTCAAGACAATATCCGGTGCTCAGTTCTTCACAACGCAGATGCTTTTTGATCACAGGCAGATCATTCATGTCCTTTCAGAGTATGGTTCCCTCTGCGAGAAGGCAGGAGTCAAGCCTGCAACTATTCTATTGAGCTTCGCTCCACTGAAGAGTACGGCAGACCTCAATCTCCTTGACTTTCTGGGCGTTGATCTTCCCGATCCGATAAAGGAGAAAATACTTGAAAGTGGATCAATTGATGCTGCTTCACAAAGATCGCTTGTGAATGCTCTTTCAGTCTATTATGAAGTGGTTGCATCTTTGGAGAAGGGAAGTGTTTCCGTTCCTATTGGCGTTAATATAGAACAGCTCACAAAGTCCAACCTGCCACTGTCGGTTAACATGCTAGATACCTTTGCGCATGTAATTGACATGGATAGTGCTGCCCTGTCAAAGTATTACAGGCAACAAACCGAAGCTGCTTGAATCTGACTTGTATCCTGAATGTTTGCGGGTGCCACTTCACGCATTAATATTATAATAGATTCTCATTATTATCTCGTATGCCAGAAAGGAGGCAGTTAAGGGTAAGAGATATGGTTGGACAGCCTGAATTTCTTGCACTGCTTTTCGGGATTGTGGCATATTTTGTGGATCTGCATTTATCAGTTCTTTCATTCCTTTATGGCTACCTTGGATTTGTCCTTGGAACAAGCAGCACCTTGATCACGCCTTACAGCCTGATCATGTCAGGTACGATATTTTCTGTAATATGCACAGTTCTATTTCTTGCGCAGGTCAGATGGTGGAGATGCTTCTTAATTGGGACCTTTACGGCACTTGCATCCCTTGTGCTATTCGAGTTTGTCTGGGACCTGCTTTTTCTTCTCAGGTCTTGGCCAATTACCTCGTGGTTTGGCTTCCCCCTTCCTGTCTCAAGTTACATTATGGCATTTCTTTCACTTATTCTTCTTTACTTCGTGGGCATAATGTACTGGAAGAGATCATACTTAGTGATCGGACTGTGGATTTCAACGCTTACAGTGTTCATTATATGGTACGATATCGGGTACCCGCAGGTGAGTGCGACTTTCGCCCTGACGCCGGCATACATCCTGAATGCTTCAGCGAAAGTTCTTATGTCGCTGGCAATGATGTCTCCTGTTGTAGCATGGGGATATGGAAGGATGCTTGAACTAAATCTTGCAAAACCTGTCAAGTTAAGATTAAGGTTGTGAAAGTGATAGATGCGAAAGAGGATGCCTCATTCGCCCAGGGATGCCCCTTTTGCAAGTGATTCAAGCTTTTTCAAGGCAATGCTTTTGGGAACGCTTCCAAGGCCCGAAAATGTCTCAAAACCGCAATCGGTTCCGCCAAGCACATTCTCTGGACCTATCTCGTCGATGTCTGCAAGATTGTGCAGCTTTATGCTCACAGTTTCGGGAGTTTCAACAAATGGCGACTTGACATCAATAACACCGGCAGCAAATTTCATGTTCTTTGGCCAGCCATGATCCCTCACGTACTTTGCTATGATCAGGGGGTCTCCGGCGTGTCTTGGATTTGCCATCTCTCCAACGATTGTTCCGACCTTCAGCTTGAGTATTTCAGGCAAGACCTTTCCGTAATCAGGATCGGTCATGTGCGCAGCAGGATAATTTCCATAGCAATAATGAACACGAATCCTGCTGGATGACAGCCCGGCGATGGATTCGTTTATAGCCCTGACATGCGAAGGAAGAACATTGTAAAAGTCCTTGGCCCAGTCCACGCCGAGGCTCTTGGCCATGGCCAGGTCAGGTGCATCCACCTGAAGGTCAACGCCATCAACGGAAAGGATTGCCCTGTACTCCTTTGCCATCTCTTTTGCAAGGTCGAATAAGAATTCTTCATGATCCCTGTACGCCTTGCCATGCTGATAGAAGACTGTCAGGACACCAGGCGATGGTGCAGGGATAAATATGCGCTTTGCCCCAAGCTGGCGTGCCAGTTTGACGGCTTCCTCTGCCTCTTTCTTCGCATTTGCCTCACCTGTGTAAGATAACTTGCTCTCAATCTTGGGTAATTCAAGCGTTTTTGCTTCCTGCAGCGACTGGGCAAGGAATGGATTGGCTTCCATCAACTCGCCAAAAAACTCGGGTGAAAAATTCTGTGATACCTTCTCTTTCTTGGAGAACCCGGTAAACCTGTTTGGGACATAGGTTGTGTAGCCAGACTTTCTCTGCTCCCCGTTGCTGACCCACGTCAATCCGGACCGGGAGCCATTTGGGTGTAATTGATCTGATATGGCAAGCTTCTCTGCGGCTTCAACCGCACTCTTTCCTTCATTACCAACCTCACCGGTCTGCGACTTTTTCAAAAGCTCCTCTATTTCATGCGTCCGGTAGAAACTACCAGTCATTGTGGTTTCAAACATGAAGAGAACAATGATCTATAGGACATAATGTTTCATGCATCTATTAGTATCGGGAGTAATATTTTTCATACAAAACAGGATAAGGTAACTATTAGCTATCCATTCAGATCGTTGAGATCTTAGTTATTGCAATGAGGCCCTACTTCTTGTTCGATGTTACAATGCTCCTGTAGGTAAGGGCGAGCCTGACAAATGGTAGCCCCTGGAATCTTTCTGGGTTGAAGCTCTTCGCAAATCGCTCGACTTTTGAGTTCTTGACGTACCAGTACATGACCTCTCTCGTCCTTGTTGCTGCCCTCATGAGAGCGGCTGTCGCCTTCCCCCTGGATCGAAGCAGGCGTTCTGTAGAATCATCTTCAACTTCCTCTCCTAGTGAAAGCTGGATCAGGAATTCGTGTGAAGGAACCTTCTTTCCCATCACGATGGATTCGCCGAGTTCAGAAAGGTAACGAATGATATTGACGTAATTGTCTTTCCATTCTGGATCGATTTCACGGAGGTCGGCCAGTTCAGTTGAAAGGTAATTCCTTACGAGAAAGAAATTTTCCACTTCAGAATCATAGTCTTCAACGGTATTCGATATCACGCATTCGAACGTGGGAAATTTTAATTTTTCTGCCATGGTTATCATAACTTGAAAGACAGCCAGTATTAAAAACTGCTGTTCAGCCTTTTGCGAGTGTAGATCGGTTGTATATAGTCTGGCGTTAAGTTGAGATCTGCGTTAAAGGATAATGTGAAAGAAACTCAAACATAATGCACTTCCTTGCGTTTATTGACTGACTCATATGTGCAGAATGTTCATGTTGACAGGCGATTACTCGGCCGATCTGCCGCGGATATTCGAATCGCTGAAGGATGCAGCTTATGATGACTGGATATATCATGAAGTTTTCAAGAGAAAGATAAGCCATGACGACGGGTGGGGCTACGCGGTCCTGGGCGCGGATAGTGTTCATTATGATCGTATTTACAAGCCGGTCTTTGAATGCGATCTTCCTTTACTTCCGGGCAACGGGGCTATGATCATGCATGCCAGAAAGGCCGCGGAGGGTGAACCGCTGGGACCGCTCAACTGCCATCCACACCACAGGAGCGATTCAAAGCTGGATGCATACCTGAGCCATAACGGCGCTTTTGACAAGAGAAAGATAGCCGATCTCCTTCATGTGGATGCTGTGGAAGGACAGACTGACAGCGAGTTCTTCCTTGAGCTTCTCATGTCCAAGGAAGGTTCAGTCCTTGAGAAGTTAAGATCATCAATCAAGGATATACATGATGAGGATTTGGTCAAGTCAACAGGGAATATTTTCCTGATTTACAGGGACAAGCTGACAGGCGAACAGGGTGCATACTATTACTCGACAGCGAAGAAGCCCAGTGAGTATACATCGCTTTATTCTGTCAAGGGACCAGACTGGTCTGGCGTATTTTCATCCACAATTGTGAAGTCAAGATATTTTCCTGATTCATACAAAGCTGAGAAGGTTCCAATGGATGTCCTTTTCCTGCTTTGATCTGCCATGATATGAAAGCATCATTTTTCACATATCAATGAACTTTTGTTCCATAATGCTTAAGGACATTGGATAAATTTAGATCAACATGCGTAAGGCCAGGCTTGCAGGTATCATAGCGCTCCTGATAATAGTGATACTCGCAGGCAGCCTGATGGCTTACAGCCAGGAGTGGCCGCCCATAAGCGTCGTTGCTTCAGAGAGCATGACGCATTCAAGTTCATGGGAAGCTGGAACCCTGAATGTGGGTGATATTGTCTTTGTTAAGAAGGTGGATCAGGTACCCGGACCCGTTATAACTTACGTGGTAGGCAGGAATACCGGTTATAAGTCATACGGTGAATATGGAAACGTCATCCTGTATCACAGCACCTACGGCCTCGTAATAATACACAGGGCGATGTTCTATCTTTCCTGGAATGGATCCACGCCGTGCGTGCAGGGATATCATAACCAGTCGTGGCTTCGTGTGACAGATCAGTATGTATGGATCGAGGATGCCAGTTACAACGGGCGTAACCTAACTGTTTCGATATCCTCTTTCAAAGGAGAAGACGGCTTCATCACCGCTGGGGATCACAACCTCGCAACCTCCGCTTTATATGTATCATCGCAGCACGCATATATCGCTGCAGATCAGAACGTAAACATAACTGCTTATCCTGTAAATGCATCCGCGATCGTTGGTGTTGCCTTCGGAGATATTCCATGGTTCGGTCTTATCAAGCTCAATCTGTTGCGCCTCTATAACCAATGGCCGGAATACAACGAGGTCGCAAAATATTCGTATGATTATCTTGGGCTTTCCATTCTTGGAATACTCGTTGCAATATTTTTCCCATATGGTGCAACTGCCAGGTACATAAAACGGAAGAAGAAATCCAAGTGATTTCTGATATAGATCCTGGATAAATAGGGTTGATTGTTCAAAAATAAAACATGGAAAGATAATAAGATCAGATTCCATCATAGGCGGTGCCAGAATTCGATGTCGTGATTATTGGTGCAGGAATAACCGGCTTAGCCGCTGGATATCATCTAAAGCATGAAAAACCCGGTCTGAAAATTGCAATTATAGACAAAAACCGATCCTTCGCACAGGGGAATACGGCAAAGAGCGCAGCCGGATACAGGGATCTTTTCACATCACGGATAAACAGGAAGATATCCGGGTCATCGATAGCGTTTTACAAGCACCTGCAGCAGGATTTGAAGATTGATCTGGGGATGCACCTTAACGGGTACCTTTTCCTTATGGATAGTAGGAGACTAGACCAGGATGCTGTCAGGACATTCATATCGGAGGGCAGGGCAGAGATTGTTGGTGAAGGTTCACTAAAGGATATGGGTTATGTAACGAGGCCTTCAAGCGATGAAAAGCATCTCCTTAATCTTTCAGATATAGACGGAGCCCTGCTGGGATATAACTGCGGTATCATCGAGCCAGACAGGATCTGCTCCTATTACGAGAAAGAGCTGAGGAAAACAGATGTTTCCTTTTTTTACAATACAGAAGTCAAGAACCTGAAGTTTGAGCCACAAACAAGGATGAATTATCCGGGAGAACCATTTCTCTGGCAGAACATGGAGATGAGAAACCTTGAAACATCAACCGGCTCATTCCGGGCAGAGACAACGATTGTCTGTGCCGATATATGGACTACCGCCCTGCTTAACTCTGCGGGCATAGATAGTCATGTTCGTGGAAAAAAGAGGCAGGTATTCAGAATAACAGGAGAGCCGGCATCTGCATTGATGTCTCATGCATTGAGGCCGGATCAGGAGGTAATGCCTTTCACGATCTTCCCGAGCCATGGCATTGTGATGCGGCCTGAACCTGGCAGCTCATCGGTCTGGATATCAGTTGCCGACGATTACAACAGACCATTTGAAGAGGAGGAAGACCCAAAACCGGAGCCTGAGTTTTACGAGAACAGCCTCTTTCCCGTCATAAGATCCTATCTGCCGCAGTTTTCGTCCTGCAGGGTGTCTTCAATGTGGGCTGGTCACTATTCATACAATACTATAGACAAGACGCATTATGTCTTCAGGGAGGGCAACATTATCGTCGCAACAGGGTCAAGCGGTAGCGGCATCATGAAGGCAGATGCAATAGGCAGAATTGTCTCATCGCTCTATGCTGATAGGAAGATAACCAGACTGTACGATGGATCTTTCGTGAAAACATCGGATATGGGTGTGGAAAACAGGAAAGTGCCGCCTGAACACATGGTCATATGAAAGGTAATATCTACATCCAAAGACTGCTTTAGACACTTGCTTTAGAGCAATTTTTTATTCAAATCAGCAATTTGATGTTTTTGGATAAAAACAGCTTAAGATGAGATCTAAACTCCCACCAAGAAGAGTGTTTAGGAAATATTATATGAATTGTGCATTATTGACTAGAGATGTCAGAAAGGATTGTCCGATTGGGCTCGTATCATCGTCTGGTCTTTGGCAGGTGGCCATTCATTGAATAACAGACGGATTAACTTAGGCATTATAGGTCTAGGCAGGATATCATCTGAATGGATCGGGGCAGCAAAGAGTTCCGGAAAGATTGATATATCATGCGGCTGTGACGCCGATTCTTCAAAGAGGAATTTATATCCAGGCTTGACTTTTTACAACAATACGGAAAAGATGCTTGAAACTGAGAAACAACTTGACGCAATTATAGTTTCAACATCCAGCAGCGATCATTATGAGACCGGGTTGAAAGTAATTAGGTCAGGAAACAACCTTGTGATGGAAAAGCCATCGGCATTCAGAATGGAGGATTTTTTGAATCTTAGAAAGCTTTCAGCGGAACACTTGACTCTCTTCTATAATGCATTCCACTTTATGTTTGCTGAGGAGCTGATATGGTTTTTACAGCACAAAGATGAATTCTCGGACCGCTTCGGAGACCCATCTGGCTTTTCGTCTATGTTCAATGATCCTTATGCACTTAATGGTAAGGTTGCTATCGAATACCAATCACTTTCAGGGAGTTGGGTTGATAGTGGCATAAATGCGCTTAGCGTATTGCACAAGATTTTTGAAGAAAATCATTGCCTGTTTGCCATAATGGGCCAAGGACAAATGGGACGCGAAAGCGGTACAGTATCGGAAGTTTTATTGCAGTCCCTGAACAACAAAAGAAAAAGAATATTTGGGAGCATTTTCACCAGTTGGACTTCTGGAACAAACATAAAAGTGACAAATGTCTTCTATCCTGAAAGCGTTGTTCAGTTGAACCACACCAAACAGAGCGTTGAAATTTTCAGTTCAAATGGTGAGAGTGAAGTAAAATTTATGGCAGACATGCCTAGAAGGCTCTCCAACCATTATGCAGGGCTTGTTTCAGATCTTTACAAAAACATCATAGAAAATACTGACAACTCAGGCATGGCTTTTAAGCTATATGCTGAATTGTTCAGTGCATTTAACCTGGGGAAAGGTGAGAATAGTGCCGGAAAGTAAATTTACTGCCAAGAAAATCCTCTCTGCATCCAAGACATTTACAGACAGGGTTGAGCCTGTCTCGATTTTTAACACACATCTATCGAGCGTCATGGAGGGAAAAACAAAACAGAGAGCACTTGTTTTCTATGGAGTAGGTGGTGTTGGAAAAACAAGGCTCATAACTGAATTGATGACAAAGATTGAAAATCCTTCTTTAAATGCCAAGACAAATTCCAGGAAGGAAATTGTTCTTCTCCATATAAGCATGGACATTCATGAATATGATTCACCATTGGCTGCATTGATAGGTTTGAGAAAGCAGCTTAAAACTCCATGTGTACTTTTTGACTACGCTCTTGCAAGATATCTATCCTTAATTGGGAAATCTGCGGATCAGATAAGGGAGTTTATTCCGAAGGACAGTGTTTGGTGGGACGTACTTGGAGAGTTGCTCTCTGTCGTCCATTTACCTATTGGCCTGCTGGATCGTATAATAGTATGGGCAAGGGAAAGACACTCCGAACAATTCAGTTTATATAAGGGCGAGATAGACGAGATTGACAGCATACTGCATGATCCAAGCGCAATATCTGAGAGGCTTCCTCATTTCCTTGGGCTTGACATATCAGTAATTTCCAGGGCTAAGAATCAAACATTCGTAGTATTTCTGGATTCCTACGAATCTATCTTTAAGCGCAGCACATACAACGAGGGAAATTCACAGCCGGATGAATTTGTGAGGGAACTGCTTATCTCTTCTGAAAATACCCTCTTTGTAATTGGCAGCAGGGAATATCTAAAGTGGGGTGAGCTCGATCCAACCTGGGATGAAATACTTGACCAGCACATATTAGAGTACCTCAGCCCGGAGGATTCAGAATATTTCCTGCGAAGCGTTTCAATAACGGATGACAGCATAATAAAGTCTATTGTTAATACATGCAAGGGCCTTCCGCTATATCTGGATCTGTGCGTTGAAATATACAGAAGAAATGATCCGGCAAAGCTTAACGCATCAGATTTCCTGATACCAACAAAGGAGATTATCACCAGGTTTCTCAATCATCTTTCGGATAATGAGCGCGATCTTGTTGTTGCTCTCTCTTATGTGCATTTTTTCAATTTTGACCTGTTTGAAAGAATCGTTAAAATGCTCAACTCACCAGTGTCGATTACAGATTTCGAAGAAATAATAGATCATTCTTTCGTGAAACGGCTTGAAGATCTGAATGGTATCTTCAAGATACATGATAATTTCTATGAGTACGTCACAAAAGACCCGAAGATGTCAAAGATCGTTATTGGAAGATTGATGCGTACAGCCATGGAATACCTAAGGGAGAACATGGATGAAATTGACGTGCAGACCCTGACAACAATGTATTCCAGCTTTATGCGTCTTGTTCCTCTGGCAGGAAATGTTTCTGCTGACGCCATGGAATCGGTCCTGGGAGTCTCCATATTTCTTATTGATGAAGGGTACTGGACTCTCGTCGAAAATTCACTATCTGACCTGGGCAATAACATGGCAAGCTTGCCTCAATTTGCATTTCTTAAAGCAGTCTGCTTGAGAAGGACCGGCGCGCTTAATGAAAGCAACAGCATGTTAATTGGGCTTGAAAAGAACAGATCAGATTTCGGTTATTACAAGAATTACGTTGATTATTACATTGCCGATGTGACAAGAGTAATGGGGAATTATGATGCTGCGCTCGGAATATTCAAGAATATCGCTGCAAATTTAACATCTTCTCAGGATTTGAAGCTGTTCCTAAAGACACAGAGGCAAATTGGAGATCTCACATTTGTAAAATCTGATTTTGGCGAGGCGCTGAAGATACTTCAAGAAACCTCTGCCATCTGTGAGGCGGAGAGCCTTGAACTTGCAGAGGTTCTTAGGATTATGGGACACATATACAGGTTTAATTTCTTTCTTGAAGACGCCACCTCCTTTTACATGCGGGCACTGGAAATAGCAAAAAAATCCGGAGCAATAAGCCTGGAAGGCAGACTTTACAACAATTTGACTGAAGTATTCTGCTGGATTGACCAGAAAAAAGCTCTTGATTTTGGAGACAAATCAATTTCAATAAATCGAGCGATAGTGTCTCCAGTTGAAGAAGGAAAGACCCTCGCGGCCCTTGCAATAGCAAATGCTTTTGATGACAATTTTGACAAGGCGGTCAAGCTTGCAAAAGAGTCAGAGCGCATACAGCAGAATGTAGGCTATAGAGGAGGAGTCTTGTTTGCTAATTTAGCGCTTGGAATGGTGTATGCATTGACTGACGATCAATCCTTGCTTGAACCGCAGATTGAGAGAGCCAGCAATATTCTTTCTGAACTTGAAGGTGAAAAGTTTTCAATCTTGCCTCTTAATGTATTATCAAAGAAAACAAAAGACCTTGAACAATTAAAATTAAAATGCAAGTGGCTTGATTTTGACCGTACACTCAGGCAACTTCAAGAACTCTTTGAAAAGAAGAGATAGGGTGTACATACAGTACTTTCGGATGCACTGAAATCTCGATGTTGCATGATTAAGCATTAACTAAGCTTCCAAGAGGTCTTTTGGAGGAGCTACTGTTAGCATCCTGTACCCCTGGCCAGTAACAAGGACGTCGTCTTCAATCCTTACGCCGCCAAATCCCGGTATGTATATCCCAGGTTCCACTGTAACAGCCATGTTTTCCTTGATGGTGAAATCAGAACGGCCAAAGGCCATGTGGTCATGAACGTCCAGGCCGATTCCGTGGCCAACCCCATGCATCAGTCTCCCCTTGTACTTCGTTGCATCAATGACGTCGTACGACTTTTGATTGACAAGTTTCCCGTTGATTCCAGGTTTGATCATGTGCATGCTTTCAGATTGCGCCTTGTATACGACAGAATATATCTCCTTCTGTTCTGCAGTCGCCCTGCCGAATACTGCTGTTCTTGTAGTATCGGCCGTGTAGTCCCTGTACTTGGCGCCGTAATCTGTCAGGACATAGTCGCCTTTCTTGAGCTTCCTGTCACCCGGTGAATGATGCGGTTCTGCCGCGTTTGCACCAAAGCATACTATCGTATCAAAACCAACACCTGATGCACCAGCCTGCATCATCCTGTAATTCATGAGAGCCGCAACCTCCGTCTCTTTCATTCCTTCCTTCAGGCTTGATAAAATTTCAGAATAGATCTCGCTGCTGATCTTCGCCGCTTCCTGTAGCCTCGATATCTCTTCAGCAGACTTGATCATCCTTGCTTCCATTATGTTTTTTGAGACATCAAAGAACTCAGCGCCGGGGAGCAGCTTCTTCGTTTCCTCAAAAAGATTCACTGTCATGGAATCATAATTGAGCCCTATCTTCCTAATTCCCTTCAGATCCCTTTGCAGGTTCTCATTCATCTGCTTTACCGAACCCGCAACCTCAAGGTCCAGGCCCGTTGCTTTGGCTGTCTCCTCTTCCAGGGAATACACGTAAAGCTTGATGCCTTCCTTGCCTGCAACAATCGAGGAATTTTCAAACAGGCCTCCCACGGCCCCGGACAGATAGGTAAATGCTTTGTCCGTTGAACCCTCACCGCCATTTCTTATCAGTACCCTGTCATCGTCCTTCAAGCTGCGAAATATGTCTTCCTTAACCATGGATATGCATCTCCAGCGGACTATAATGCTTTACTGCATTGCTTTCAGTAACCTAAGGTACTTTTCTCATAGCATCGATATCGAATATCCTCGATCCATGAATTACATATTTTACTGCATTCTTGCTTATCTTTACTATATCCTTGAATGGATTACCATTCACCACGACAAGGTCTGCAGAATAACCCTTCCTTATTCTTCCAGCCTTATCGAGACCGATGCAGTCGGCCGCCAGAGAAGTGGATGATTTCAGTGCCTTTTCCGGACCAAGGAATTTGGAGAGTCTCTCTATTTCGATAGTATTGTCTCCGTGTCTGCTGTTCTTGGCACCAACGAAATCCGTTCCCATTACGATCTTCAGGCCCACATCTTGGGCTATCTCTATCTCCTTAGTAACATGCCGGCTTATGATCTCAGATCTGTTGACCCTGCTTTTTCCCCTGATTCTTGGAAGCAGATTGAGGCGGCCATGATTGTTTTTTTCCGCCATGTAGACGCTCATGGTCGGGATATAATAGATGCCTGCCTTCCTTATGCGTTCCGCGATATCCTCAGTCAGGCCGATGCCATGCTCTATCGAATCTATGCCTGCGTCGATAACGTTATTCAGTGCCTCCTCGCCATATGCATGCGCAGTAACCTTCACACCGGATCTGTGACCTTCATCGACGATCGCTTTCAACTCCTCGAAGGTAAGGTTTGGTAACGGCCGATTCCCGGCAGCGAATCCTCCAGAAGCGTATACCTTTATTACGGTTGCTCCCTCCCTTATAACCTTCCTGACGGCTGATACGCATTCCCAGGGACCGTCACAGTAGTACGAATATGAAAGAGACTTTGCCATTTCAAGCGGGAGGAACTTTAGGTCATCGTTGCCGCCAGTCTGCGCAAGTGAATGCCCCGATGCTATGACACTCGGGCCGATAATGTCGCCCTCGATCTCAGCCTGTGCAAGATGCACAGCCGTCTTGCTGCCCAGGTCCCGAACGGTTGTAAAGCCAGCCATCAGGAGGTTTCTCATGTCTGTTACGCTCCTTACGGAAGCAAGCTCACCGGAAATCAGGTTCCATTCGGCTATATCCTCATAGCGGCAGCCGAAGAAGTGCATATGTGCATCTATGAGGCCGGGAAGAATGGTAAGATCCCTTCCCTCTGTAATGTTTTCGGCAGAATGGGCAAATTTTCCCTCTCCAACTTCCGATATCAGGCCATCATTGCCAATACCAACCCAGCCTTCCTCTATGATGTCTTTTCCATCAAAAATACGTCCCTTGAAGCATCTTTCCACATCTTTCATGAATATAGGTAAAGAAGAATCTATAAAAACTTCCGTACTGAGCTAATTCATTAATAACTAGATGACCGTCATGTGTTTAGATAATTGGCGATTGCATGTTTGAGACAAAATTGTCAGGTCTAGAAATATGTTACAGAATGTCTCCTTTACTTCTTCTTTTTCCTAGTAACAAGAGTTATGACTGCGCCTACCAAAGCTATTGCTGCTATAGTTCCTATAATTTCATAAAGTTCAGTTCCTGATGAAGGGCTCGAAATGTGGTTAGAGAGGGTTAAATTGATGTCCAAATTCTTAGTCTGACCTGGGACTAATGAAAAGTTGACTGAATAGTTATCATATCCTTTAGCGGAAGAAAAGATTGTGAAATTGCCCGCTTCTACACTTATGTTGAAAGAACCATGCTCTCCTATATTTACCCGCCTACCATTCACGGAAAGAGATGCATTGTCTGGGCTAATATGACCAGTAATGTATGCATAGTGGTCAAACTGTATCTCTATTGACACGTTTTGACCTTCTATGGTTACCATTCCGGAAAAATCATTGCTGTAATAATCAGTAAGATTGCTCACGAAATATGAATAAGTGCCATTTTCAGCATAAATTGAATAAGAAGATGAATAAATTGCCCCGCTCGGCTCCATACCAGAAATATTCAAGTACCAAGGCGTACCAGAAGGGAGTCCAGACTCATTGAACGTTATCTCATACATCGCAGTAACAAAAAAGCTTGTTTCATTTATTGGTCCATTAATTATTATGGTAGCATTATGACTATTACCAGAATAGCTCCCATTGCCTTCTCCAACCCAATTAGAAAAAGAATGACCTTTCGCAGGTTTGGCATTTATCATGAGAACAGTACTTGCATTCAGCCATTCCGAACTAGGTGTAACGGTCCCACCTGCAGATGGAGAAGATTTCATTTCTAGATAATATTGCGCATCAAACTTGACAAGAATGGTTATGTTGTACCCAGAGACGTTAGCAAAACCAGAAGGGAAAAAATCTACATATCTTGTGTTTATCGAAGGTTCAACGGGAGTGACCACACTATATGCATAAGTTCCATTTGGTACAGATGCAACTATAGTGTCTGTGGTTGATTGTAAAAGTGTCTTATTGAATGTTATAGACCATGTGTCTCCAACTGGAAGTCCAGTTTCTTTGAAAGTAACTGTGATTAGTGTAGTAATATATGGCGTCAAAATCCTTTTAGGTCTTGATTGAATTGATCCACGCATTCAACTCATTCACAGGTAGATCCTCGTGTGCTTCAAGTATCTTTACAAGAGCAACAAGAACAGGCTTTCTTTTCCTGTC
>JAMCPG010000009.1:2223-51508 GCA_023379845.1 Thermoplasmatota archaeon | reverse complement strand
CCACGTTTTGTTTCCCACGTAAATTTGTCAGAGCCAACAAACAACCCTACTTACTGTATCGCCGGAACCGGTACAGTATTCTATAGTTTCAAGTTATTGAATGATTCCTTTCTCGCGAAATCCACCGTATACCATTTTGACTTTTCCAGGCTAAACAAATTCATACACATGTTTTGGAGTGATTTTTGTTTTTGTCCCCAATCGTTGAACATCACATATTACGTATACTTCACGGCAGAACTTGCCGGAATGTCGAAACCAGTTTACGCTCAGGTGGAGTTGATAATACAAAATGTTCAGGAATAAGCAACCTAATCAGAGAAGATTTCCCTCAATGCTTATTGTCTCAGGTAATGCACGATCTGCGTCCCAAACATGAGCAGGGGAAATATACTCGTAGTTCTGGCTCTGCACCCAGGTCCATGTTTTTCGGATCTTTTAGGTGCAGAGCTGTACAAAAGCTCAGGATGAAAATAGATCAAAATTATTGGTGCTGCTTGAGCTTAGTTCTTTGATTTTTAGAAAGCCTAAAAATCCTAACTTTCAAAGTATAAATAGATTAAGAAAACTGCTTTTGCTTCTTTGCGTCAAATTCCTCTTTTGCCTTCTTCAAGAGTGATGGATTTTCAAGCAGGCGAATGCAAGCGTTAACCGCTGCCTCTATTCCAATTTCCAAGCTTTGTCTGGCTTTCGATGGATCTGCGTATTTTCTAAATTCATCCGAGTGCCCTGGAGTACCTTCAGGTGAAATCTTGATATCTATGTGCCCCGTAGGTAGCACCCTGCTCACATTCCCCTCATCAGTGCTTCCAGAAGGAATCATCTCATCATTTATTACCAGGAAATCAACTTTCTTTGCAGAAAGAGTCTCACCCAGTAAGGCGTCAAGGGTAGAATTTACCCGATAGCCCTTATACAGCGGGGATGTTGGAGTCACTTCGAGGGAACAACCTATGGACTCAGCAGACGACTTGGCTATTCGCTTCATCTTGTCCACCATCTGCTGCAAGGAAGAAACTGAAGTTGATCTGAGATCCACCTCAAGCACAGACCTTTCAGGAACAACATTGGTTGCATTGCCTGCTTCTCTGAAATACATGCCAATCACCGGGTGCTTGTCCGCCTTTATGGAGTCACGCATTAAGTTTATTCCAATATACGCAAGGACTGCGGCATCTAGAGCATTGATTCCCAATTCCGGGGAATCTGCAGCATGTGAGGCTTTTCCAATAAAAGTAAGAAGATACGAAACATCAGAATATGAGGTGGACCCGATTGCCCAGACATCCGAAGGATGCATACCGAACATGACGTCAGTTTTAGAAAATACATCATCATCCGCCAGCTTGACCTTGCTGCCCGAATATTCTCCTATCCCCTCTTCAGATGGTGTGCCGTAAACTTCTATTGTGCCAGAGCCCATCTTATCTGCGAGGGTCACCGCAACACCATACGCCCATGCAGAAATGAGGTTGTGACCGCAAGAGTGTCCGTTCGGAAGAGCATCATACTCGGCAAGGAGTCCAATTACAGGATGTCCACTTCCCTTGGAAGCCTTAAAGGCCGTATTCATGCCATGAAATGGTTTCTGGACAGTAAAACCCCTTGCCTTCAGCTTGGATACAAGAAGTTCTGAAGACTTCACTTCCTTACTTCCAATCTCTGCAAGTTCATAAATGGATCTGGAAATATCTACGGTCTCGTCCATTATGCTTCGAGGTATATTTTCGCTCTTCATGTATAGCAGAATACGAGTATAGTGAATAATTCTTTTCCGCTCAATCATTATTTCACAAACAGTCTTTATAAACGGTTCAGCGGGATTGAATCACTAACCAGAAGGCATGGGAAACTAAGGGGAAGATTAAAATTCTTTAAAATGTATCTGCATCAATGGGAAACTTCGCTTGGTTCTCCTCGACCTCGGACTTCCTCAAGGAACTTGAAAACCCTGAATTCATATCCTCATTGAAGGGAAAGTTTAGGGAATCTTTCAAGGAGGACCCTTCAATTGAGCTTGTCAATTCATGGACTTCTGAAATTGTTTTCCTGAAAAAGGCGCTACAGGAAATAGGTGGATCCATTGTACTGGAATACAGAATACCGGGAAGTGGGGAAAGAGCTGACGTTATCTTAGTATCAGAGGGTGCTGAGAAGAATGCTGTAGTTATTGAAATGAAAGGATGGAGGAAGGGTATTGAAAAGAACTCTTTCTTGTATGAAACTGATCAGAACCAGCCCATACAGGTAAACCCGATATATCAGCTAATGAATTATGTCGGGAAGATACGCTTTACAAGCTCATCTGGAGACTCCTTTAAGGTGGATGGGAAAGTTGTTCTTTATCATCTTGACAGGATGAATAACAGTGAGATACTAGTCTTCAGGTCTGAAGAAAAGAAGCTTGAAAGTTTCCTAAAGACAGTTATAACGAGATCGGATTCCAACGGAAATGGAATCAAGTTCGTACAGTCTGTGTACAAGCAGAACACAGCGCTCTTTGATGTCATTAGGCAGCATTTAGAGGAGCTCAGGCAGGGCGCAATGGAAACTCTCGTAAGGAAGGGATTCGGTCTTTACGGAGACCAGGTAAAAGTATACAACAGGCTGATTGAGGCAATAGAACACAATGAAGAGGGCCAGTTCATAGTTGCAGGAGGCCCTGGTTCAGGTAAAACCATGATTGCAGTCGAGCTCCTCCTTAGAGCTTCTGGAATGAATAAGCAACAGTCGGTCCTCTGTTACAGGAACAACCGAATGATAGAATCACTTCGTAAACTCTTTGCATCCAAACAAGCGGGGCTGGACACAATGATAAAGTTCTTTTCAACTGGAAGACCCGGTAATCCAGGTGTTGCAGAAAAAGGCTGGACTGCCAACCTTAATCTGGCAATTTTTGACGAATCCCAGCGGATGAAGCTAGAAAACATCAGGCTTGCTGGAAAGGCTGCTCGAACTACAATATTCTTCTTCGATGAGAAACAGATATTGAGTACAGAGGAGGAAGGAACCCTCGACAACTTTCGCAATATCTATCCCAAGGCCTCTTTCATGGAGCTGACTGGACTATACAGAAACGGCCTGGAGTATGGAAAATTTGTTGAAAGCCTCTTGAACTCAAAACCTGATTTGCCAGATCTCACAGATTATGATCTTTCACTCTTTGATAAAATAGGCGATATGATCTTGGAATTAAGGAAGAAACAGGCAACTGGAAAGACTGCCCTGGTGGCTTCATTCACTGAGTCAAAAGGGAGTCTAAAGGAAAAGAAATCAATTGAGAATGTCAGGGTAGGATATCCACTAAGCTCTAACTTCGACAAGTATAAGGAATCGGGAATCACGATAAGGTGGCTCATGGATCCAAAAACGGAGTATGCTCCATTCTGGGTTGATGGAGAGTGTAATAAACTGGACATGTGTGCTTCGGTATACGGCTGCCAGGGATTTGAGGCGGATTATGTCGGATTGATCTGGGGGCGAGATCTTGTATGGAGAGAGAAAAGATTCGAGCTCGGCGATAACTGCGAGGACTCATCCGGTGGCCGCAACAACCTTAAGAAACTGTTCATGAAAGGCAAGATGGGAGACAAGGAAGCCTATGAAACTGCAAGGTTTCTTTTGATAAACAGGTACAGAATACTCCTGACCAGAGGAATAAAGGGCACCTTCATATTCTGTGAAGATCCGGAAACCGCAGACTTTCTGCGTAAATCCATTCACTCTTCAGTGCTAGCTCAAACCAAAGAAGATGCATTATCATAGATGCTCAAGAAAGAATTGCTTTTCTCTCTTTCACTGGATAAAAATATCAGGGAATTTCTATCTTCTTAATTCATGGATTATGTGTGGTGCCTCTGGAATTATTATGCCCTTCAGGCCAAGAAATGCTCCCCTTGGCGAACCAGGAAGGCAGAAAACCGCCTTCCTTTCAACAACAAAGCCAGACGCGCCTGATAGCATTGCATCCATGCCCACGTCCTTCGACGACAGGATCTGAAACTGGATCATAAAACCAGTCATCTCTTTCTCAGAAATGCTCCTGACAGCTTCAATTGTGACATCGTATTTCGTGATGCCGGTTCCTCCGGTGATCAAAAGTATGTCGCACTTTTCGATCATTTTCCTGACCACCGACACAATCTCTGTAAAGTCGTCCTTGACAATCTTTTTGTCCACAACCTGAAATCCTTCATTATAAAGTATATCTTGAAGCGTCTTTCCTGATTCATCATTATCCGGAACACGTGTGCTGCTGCATGTCAGTATCGAGAATCTCGCTTTTTCTCCTGGTGAAATATGATCATGCACGACCTTTTACCTTCCTGTCAACATGCAAATCAAATATACTTGTGTCTGGATAATTCCCTGTGCTGTCTTTCTCAAGGTATTTCGTCATGTCCCATACAGTGAGCAGGGCAGTGCTGGCACATGTGAGTGCCTCCATCTCCACCCCCGTCTTGTATGAAGCCTTGACTTCGCATATTGCCTCTATATCATCATTCTTCAGTTCGAATTTTACCTCAACTTTCTCAAGAGGAATCTGATGGCAGAGGGGAAGGAGATCAGGTGTGTGCTTTGAAGCCATAATGCCGGCGACCCTGGCTGTGGAAATGACGTCACCCTTCTTTATCTGGCCTTTCTTTATGAGGTCGATGGTGGAGCTTTTCAGCCTTATTTTTCCGGAGGCAACTGCAGATCGATCAACAACTTTCTTTTCCGATATGTCTATCATTCAATATCGTAGATGCATTCCGATCATATTAAAAGAAGCAGTTTACATCGGCATACTTCGGTTAATGACCTGAATTCAGAGATAGCATTGTATTTATCACTAATTCAGATTCTGATATCGATGTATGCAAAAATTCAGTCTGATCCCATTTCGGTAAATTCCATTGATCTTTTGCGAGGACCGGAAAATTCTGGTGCGCTTGTATTCTTTGAGGGCATTGTAAGACGCCGGACGGCCGAAATAGAAATAGAATCCCTGTTTTACGAATCGTATAAGGAAATGGCAGAATCAAGTATTCTCGAAATACTTCAACAGGCAATAAACAAATATTCGCTCATTGACGCAATAGCAATTCACAGGGTAGGGATGATAATGCCGGGGGAGCCATCGGTTATTGTGGCTGCATGGTCCGAACACAGGGACGAGGCATTCAAAGCATGCAGAGAAATAATTGACCAGATAAAGAGCAAAGTTCCGATATGGAAAAAGGACATGCTTGACGGTGGAAAATCGAACTGGCATGAGGGCAATTAGCCGCCGCTTACTGGGGGGAATATAGCAAGAACGTCATCGTTGCTTACCATGGTCTTTGGATCAGCAAATTTTTCATTTAGTGCAAAGAGAACACTTTTCTGGCCGCTCATTGCGGGATGCCTGTTTTTAAGATCCGAAAAAACCTTTTCAACCGACTGAGTACCACGAACAATATACTCTTCCTCCTCAACCCCGGAAAGATCACGAAGCGTCGCAAAGTACCTGACTTTCATTTACCTCCTCTCTCCTCCAGTAAGGTTCCCTCTTATTTGTCGCCTGAATAAATGCCTTCTCTATGTCACTGTCGGTGTGCCTCTTCCTGGAAGCCCCAAACACGCTTGTATAGTTATCGCTCCTCATAAGGCATGGTTTGAGTTCTCCTAAGGAGGTAACACGCATTCTAGTGCAGTTATCACAGAAATGATAATTGTGCATCGGCCTGACAATCTCAACCCTAGCAGTTCCGCCGGAAACCGGGACATTGAACAGCGGCCTGTCATGCAGGGAGTTGTGTTCCGTCCTTACCGAACGAACAGACAATTCATGCTCCAGTGAATCCAGTGGAAAGTGATACTTCAGGAAATCCTCCGACTGTTCCAGTTCCCTTGGTACCTCATACTCAATAATCTGGAGCGTGTAATCATTATCTGCAGAATTCTGTATCATCTTCCAGATCTGGTCTTCATTGATTCCCTTCAGCGCAACAAAATTCACCTTTACTGGATTCAAGCCGGCATCCTGGGCTGCCTTTATTCCTTCGACGACGCGACCGAGTGCATCCATGCCGGTTATGAACTCGAAAGTTCCCGGATCAATGGAATGCATTGATATATTGATACGGTCTAGGCCTGCATGTTTCAGATCTGGAGCAATCGACTTCAGGCGGGTTCCGTTGGTTGTCATGGAGATCTCTCCGCTTACAATCGACCTCGTCTCTCTTACTATGTCCACGATGTCGCTACGGAGAGTGGGTTCACCTCCCGTAAACTTTACCTTATTGATACCCAGCTTCGCAGCTACTTTGATGATCCTTATAATCTCTTCCCTGGATAACTGGTTGGCCTGAATGCCCGTGCCCTCCATATGACAGAAGAAGCACTTGAAGTTGCAGGTTGTGTTTACCTGGACCCTCAAGCTCGAGACAGGACGGCCAAATGAATCCTGAAGCATTTGATTTCAACATATATTATTAGTATTAATCATTATCTTGCTTTTCTGGCTACAACTTCTAATGAATGCATGAAAAGAATGTTTATTTCATGCATTCCAATCTTCCCTGCATGCCCGAGGGAAGATATTCTAGGATCGAGAAACTAAAGCAGGTCGGTCCCGGCATTCTCAGGAAATTACAGCAATTATCTGTGGCAGTGATAGGAGTAGGTGGGACTGGCTCCCTCGTAACTGAGCTGCTTGCGAGTAACGGCATAGGCAAAATCATCCTGGTAGATCGCGATTATGTCGAGGAGAGCAACCTTCACCGTCAGGTCATATACATAGAAGAGGACATAGGCAAGAGAAAGGTTGATGCTGCTTCACTGAGATTATCCGATATCAACCGGTCGGTAAAAGTGGAAAAGATTTTTGGAACCCTGGACTCAGGTAATGCACTGGATATAATTGGTCGATCAGACTATGTGCTTGATTGTACCGATAATATTACATCGAGACTAATAATGAATGATGCCTGCAATAAGCTAATGAAACCATGGATATTTTCATCTGCGCTTGAGACCTATGGACAGTTTAAGGCGATTGTCCCGGGGGCATCTTCATGCTTTGCATGCTTCAACGACAGCATTCCGGAAATATTCCCTACATGCGCCCAGGTAGGGGTTCTTTCATCTGTTCCCAGTATTATCTCTGGTTATGTTTTCTCCACTCTTGTCCGGATGATAGCCGGTGAAGAGAGAGGAGATTTCCTTTACCATGTGGAAACATGGCCGCCTTCCGTTGACAGGATCCTAATAAAGAGGAACGAGCATTGCAGGTCTTGTTCGAAAAAAAATTATAGCTACCTGGAGGCCAAGTACTCTGGGCTTGACTTCCATCCGCTATCCTGAGGGATTCAGTGCTTTGCAGGCGAAATGAGAAGTTCCTGTTTTATTGGTGTTTCGAATATCTTCACTCCGGTCACATTCTCTATTGCCCTGGATAATGCAATTGGAACACCTATTGTCGGAGATTCTCCAACTCCCTTGGCTCCCGTGGCAAGATTGGACCTGGTGTTTGCGAGATATACCTTGTATTCCGGAAGCTGGTTGGCAATGGGTACGCCCGCATCGGCAATGGATGCAGTAAGCAGCTGCCCATCATCACTGTACATTATCTCCTCATAAAGTGTCTGCCCGATGCCTTGAGCCATTCCCCCTGCTATCTGGCCTCGCACCACCTCTGGCGTAAGTGCCCTTCCAACATCGTAGTAAGCGGCGCACTCTTTCACCTTTACCTGTCCCCTGTTATTTACCTCGCATGTTACGAGATTGCAGCCGAGTGAATTCATGTTACCTTCACCTTTCCAGTGAACGTATTCGTCCGCTCCTTCCTGCAGTAGCGCCGAAGCTGAATAGATTCCATGCTTCGCGGTGAATGCCTGCTTTATCTTCTTGCACGCTTCATGAACGGCCATCCCACCAACCATGGCGGTCCTGCTTCCCCAGGTACCGATTCCATCTTTCAGCATTGCGGTATCACCGAGCTGTAAATGAACCAGATTTCTGTCTATGCCAAGACCCTCGTTGACAAGTGTTTTTACAAATAGATCATGCCGCTGTCCATGAGCGTCACCACCCAGCCATACCTTGACTTCGCCATTCTCAATCTTTATCCTTGCTGTCTCACCGGGTTGGAAAGCTGGAACCAGGACGAAAAATGCAAAACCCGGCTTCTCCTTTGTGAGCTTTCTGTAGTTCAGCTTGTTTATTGCGTCCTCAAGAAAACTTTTTGCTGGAGGAACATCCATGCCTAACGGTGACTTGAACTCCTTGTCCACGGTGTTCATGAGTCGTATTTCAACGGGATCCATCTTGAGCCTGTCAGCCAGCATGTCAATCATTCTCTCAATGAAGAAATGTGCCTCGGGTCTTCCTGCCCCTCTGTATGGTCCCTGGACGACCTTGTTTGTATATACCGGGTATGCTTCCACAAATGCATTGTCAATCTTGTAGGGGCCGGTCATCTGCATTCCTACAAATCTTGCTGCAAACTCCCCGCTTCCTCCGGAATACGCGCCGGAATCGACAATTACCTTTCCCTTCAATCCAAGTATCTTGCCCGTCTTATCAGCATAAAGCTTAACAAAAGCCGATGTCCCTCTTCCAGGCCTGCTTGCCATTAGATGCTCATGCCTGTTCTCGATCCATTTGACAGGCTTGCCAGTCTTGATCGCAAGGAAGGCGGCAATGGCATATTCCGGGTAAACTCCGCCTTTTAGTCCAAAGGCACCCCCAGTGTCCGCCTGTATCACGCGAATCTTCTCCGGTGGCATGTTCAGTATCTCGGAAAGACCCTCCCTTATGCTGTGCACCGACTGGGTGGATATCCAGACCGTAAGGAGATTCTTCTCATATGATGCCACAACGCCTCTTGTTTCTATTGGGTCAGTGGCTACCCTTTTATTATTGAAATGCCCCTCGATCTCGATCTCAAACCCGTCTGTCCTGAAATCGCTGCCAAGCGTCACCTTACGGTAAACATTGCTTTTCATGAATGGATAGACTGGAGGGGATTCCAAAGATTTTTCCGGGTCCATCATCGGCGGGAGCGGCTCTATTTCAACCTCAACATCCTCGGTGCGATCCTCAGCTTCATATCTGTCTTTTCCAAGAACAACCGCAATGGGTTCGCCAATGTAATTGACGTATTTATCAGCCATAACAGGCTCAATCAAACCTTTTTCCCCTTCCGTTGCGCCCTCGCCTACGGATGCCATATAAGCTGGGAAGTCCTTGAAGGTGTATCCGCCTTTAACACTGACTATTTTTCCGCGTGAATAGTTGCTTCTTACAACAGCCATGTGCTGCATTCCAGGAAGAACAACATCGTCGATGAATTTACCCTTCCCCTGAACGATTTCCTCAACAGTGCTCAATTTATCTCCCCCTCTGTTTTGTAACCATTTCCTCTTCTTCCTCCGGTATCATCTCTCTGGATGCTTGCTGGATGGAATCAACGATGCTGTCGTACCCGGTGCATCTGCAAATGTTGCCTGAAATGGCCTCTCTTATCTCATCCCTTGTTGCATCTGGATTCTTCCTGATGAGCCAGTGTGCGATCATTATCATCCCTGCTGTACAGTAACCGCACTGTAAACCATTCTTGTCAACGAATGCCTTCTGCAGCGGATGCATTTCCTTTCCGTGTGAAAGGCCTTCTATTGTAGTAATGGTTTTTCCGTTTGCCTGGACTGCAAGAACAGTACATGATTTGACTGGCTTTCCGTCCAGCAGGACTGTACAGGCGCCGCAGTTTGTTGTATCGCATCCAACATGTGTTCCCGTAAGACCGAGTTTCTCCCTGATAAAATCCACGAGCAATGTTCTTGAGTCTATCTCCTTTTCATACACCTTATTATTTACTGTAACTCTTATCTTATTCATTGACATAATATCACACCCCCAGTGCCCTGTCCGTTGCCTTAGAAAGCGCTTCCACTCCAACGAGTCGAAGGATCTCTTTCTTGAAAGCTGCCGACCCATATGGGTCGGATACTGGCTCGACAGAATCTACCATCAAGTCAACAGCTTTTGAGATGTTCTGGTCTGAAAGCTTCTTTCCCACAAGAAAATCTTCTGCCTTCTTTGACCTGAAATTTATTGGACCTATAGAGGTTACGGCAATCCTAGCAGTACCGCAGTTTCCCAATTCGTTAATTGTGACAAAGGCTGCAACAGCCGCGATTGAGAAATCACCTGATCTTCTTTTGTGCTTGACGTACGCACCGCCGGAACCATGCTGTATCACGGGCACAACTATCTCTGTAAGAATCTCAGCGTCTCCAAGATCTGTGGAATAAGAATCCTTGTAGAAAGATGATGCGGGCACATCACGCGATCCATCAGGACCGGTTATCCTGTAAGTTGCATCTAGCGCCAACATAACAGATGGTAGATCATTTCCAGGATCCCCATGAACGCAGTTTCCTCCAATCGTTCCCATGTTTCTGACCTGTGAGTCAGCCACCTGTGAGGCTGCTTCGGCAAGCAGTATATTATTCATGCGAATCTCCTGTGAATCCTCGACCTCACCTGTTCTGGCAAGAGATCCTATTCTTATATTGTCTCCATCTCTCTTGATGTAGCTGAGGTCTTGAAGCCCTCCGATGTCAACTAGGTATCCAAAAGATGCAAGTCGCATTTTCAATATTGGTATGAGGCTCTGGCCACCAGCTAGTATCTTTGACTCGCCCTCATGTTCCTTGAGGAATTTTACGGCATCTTTCAGTGTGCGCGGTGTAATATATTCAAAAGATTGCGGGTACATAGACAGAATAGCAAAGTATCATATTTAATAATTTAATTTCCATTTTTCTGCATTGAAGAATTCCTTATTTCCTTTATTATCTCAGCGATTATGCTCAAAGCTATTTCCTGTGGTTGTATTGCTCCTATATCGATACCGATGGGTGTGTGAATGCTTTCGATAAATGAATCGTCGACATCCCCTTTCAATTCCTTGAAATCGTGGGCTGATCTCTTCCTGCTTGCCATAAGACCTACATATGGAAGCTTTTGCTTTGAAAGATGCTTTAGAACTTTCAAGTCGTCAGATCCTTTTGTAAGTATTACGACGTAATCATTTGGAGTAAACTGAAAACTATTGAGCGGTTCAATTGCAGATCCCTTCGCATTAAAGGTTATCGCTGAAAGATCAAGGATCTCTGAAGTTAGTCCGACAGAACCTGCAATCTGCATTATGGAATCTGCAACATCATCCTTTCCGGCCTGTTTTATTACAACTATCCTCTTTTTTGGCAGGAATGGTTCGATGAACAGTTCCATTGTCCCGCCACAGAACGTCTCCACAAATATTTCGTCAGGATCTGTATTTAGGTGCATCTCCTTTATAGATTTCTCCGCTTCCTCGAGATGAACTCTTACTATCTTTGCCTTTCCGTCTTTCAAGGATTCTGACGCCGGGCCTGCTATTGCGCCTTCCGGGCAGGCACCTCCCAGTGAACCGAACAGCAGCCTGCCCTCCTTTGAAAGTATCACCTTGAACCCGGGTTTGGCCAGGGTCGAGCCCTCTGCCCTGATTACAGTTGCAACCGCAAAAGGCTGTCCTGATTCAGACAGTTTAGCGGCAAAAGTGAATACATCCTGATCCTGCATATTCGCTAATAGGGATAATGGATAATATCATTTTCCCTCCGAGAATGGATCAATACTCATATCAGGAAGCAATATAGATGCATGAAGCTGAATGGAAGTTTTGATGTGACATCCAGCAGGAAGGATGCATCTGCAAGGATACTATCGGCCGAAAATCTGCTGACATATATTCCTGATATTGTTGATTCACAGATCGTAAACCCTAAGGAAATAGAGGCAACCATCAAGGCTGGAATTGCATTTATAAAGGGAAAATTCAAGACAAGAATACTTATTTCTGCCGCTAGCAACGAGGAAAACGTGAAAATAAGCGGAAGCGGCACCGGCTCCAACAGCTCACTTTCATTCACGGTGAACATAAAGTTTGACGAGCCCGGCGCCGGATGCACGATCTCGTATGACGCCGACGTGAATGTTGCAGGGAATGCAGCGACAATGGGCCAGAGAGTAATAGAAAAGGCGGCACGGGACTACGTAGAGAAGATCATCGGGAATTACAAGAAATCTTTCAGGTGAAACTTGTCGGCAAACTGTGTCCTGATTCTTGCGGCTGGCCTGTCAAAACGCTTCGGTGACAACAAGCTGCAACAGTATTTCAGGGGAAGAAGACTGGTAGAATATTCTCTTGATTCAGCAATAGTTGCTGATGTAGGCGATGTATTTATTGTGGTGTCCAGGGGAATGACTTTGAGTTCATATTATGATCACCTTGTGACCAGGGTTCTGAATGCATCTCCAGAAGAGGGAATATCCTCTTCGATAAGCGTTGGAATATCACGGATCAACAGGTCTCATGATTCATGTATAATCATGCTGTCTGACCAGCCTTTTGTGCCCGCATCTCATATCCGTGCCCTTTATCAAAAGGCAATGAGGGAAAAAGCCGGAATCGTATACACTAAATGCGAGAAGCGCTTCGGAAACCCTGCTTATTTTCAGTCGAAATATTTCCAGTTCATGCAGAGTATGACAGGGGACGCAGGTGCTAAATCTGTTATCTCAGACAACTTCCATGACTCAAGATACGTTGACATTCAGGACTGCAGGTATCTAATTGATATAGACGATCCGGAGGATCTTCAGAAAGCGGAAAAAACCTACGATTCATTGTTTCCCAAGGGATTCCTGTAACTTGTTCACCCTGTCCTCGAGCCATGGCATTACCTCCCTGACAAACGATGGGCCATGATGTGCAAAAAAGTCAAGGTTGCCTGGGGTCTTGAAGACCAGCTTATTTCGTACTGCCTTTAAGTCTGACCACCCCCTGGTCTTGATGGTTTCTTCAAGATCCTCTTCGGTATACTTTGAAAACATTTTAGCTTCATAGATTATCATATCAGGATCTGCTGAATGCACAAAATCCAGTGACGAGGGTATCCATTCTCTGTTCTGGTCTGAATATATGCTTCGCAGTCCCATGTATCTCAGGGCATCCGTGATGTAACTGAAGGCACCAAACGCAATCGGGGAGGCAAGGTCTATCTCAAGGTAGCAAGAACCTAATACTTTGCTTCTCGGCTTTGGGAGCCTTTTCATAAGGCTGTATGAAAGATTCCTGCCCTCTTCCATCTTTCCGGTTATAATGCCAATCTTGACTGGAAGATCAATGATACCTGCAAGGCTTACTGGAAGTTCAACACATACAACAGGATAGTTTTTCGCAAGCTCTGAAGTGAACTTGTCCTGGTAGCCTGATATTGTAAATACAAGATCTGGTTTGAGCTCGTCCAGTATTTCGCGTCTTACAAAACCATAGGAACCTATTTTTCTCTTTCCCGAAGTTTCAGGTGGCCTGACACAAAAGGCCGAAATGCCGACAACCTGTTCGGAAAGACCCAGTTCAAAGAGGATCTCGGTTATCGAAGGACTGAAGCTTACTATTCTTTGAGGAATATCGGGGATATCAACCTCGTCCTGCCTGTAAGAATAGACTTTGTGGACGCTCATTTCAGTCCCTCATTATTTATGTCTGCATTTATCAAGAGCAATCGCATATCAAAAATAGCAAATAAACACCATGTACATTTCTTGAAGTATGATTCGCGTTTCTGAAACAATGATGTAAAAATAATTTCAGTTGGCTAGCCCATTCTTTCGGAATGAATTTTTTTCGATGACGTGCCTTAATGTTCGACTTAACGTTTATGAGCGATGAGACCCACACCCTTCAGAGGGGTATGGCAAAACTTTGATCATTTTTTTCTTGAAATTAAGTAAAGCCTGTTAGCATATTCTTCTAGTTTTTTTCTGTTCACTTTATTTTCCAGCGCTGACTTCGTTTCCCTATCTAGTGCGATTCCATAATAGTTGAAGTCAAGTAAGGTTTTTTCCACATCGGAAACGGGAACAAAGATCCCTCCATAATTAACATAATCAAAACCAAAGAATGCCTTTCCATTTATCCTGTGCAGGACAACCCTTATTCCCATAAGTTCTCTCATCCCAGGGTTCGCTTTGCTTTTGGTCATTATAATTGGAACAGATTGTTGAGTCCATATCTTTCTAATTGTCAATGCGTACTGGAGTCCGTAGTAAAATGGTCTGAACCTGAATCCGATGATTGATTCATTATGTTGATATGTATACACCCCTTTTCCTATCCTGAAAAGTTTGTTTGCTTGCACCAGGTTGTGCAACATCAATCTTATGTATCCCTCGCTTGCCCCCAGACTGCTTAGAAATCTCCTAGCGTCGTCAGCATTAAAAAGGGGCTGTTTTGTAAAGTATTCCTTGAAAGCGGCTTCATATTTCATCTAACCACCTTCTGATAAAATTGACCATGATTGTAAAATTCAAATTCTTGAGTCCGGCATATAACAAAGAACTCAGAACTTTTTCATCTACTGGGGTAGCTAGATCCTGTAAGAAATTTGAAAGTCTTGACCTTACTGTATAGTCAGATTTATTTAACCAATTAGTAAGAACATAGAGTTCATAGATGTCTCTTATGAATCTCCTGCCTTGGTACGCTTCCGTCTTTCTAATCATTAGCTCAGTTGGGCTTAAAACATTTATCGTCTTTGTGCTTCCATCTATTCTATAGTAAGTGTGAATTTGATTTTCCGCATGACCTGGTTTTGTTTCCAGAAGAATATCGGTACTGTTTTTGGAAAGTCTTATTCTAGTCGGCATGTTGAGATCCTGCCATATCAGCGAAATACCATATTTTTCCAGTACTGAAAGGAGGTCCTCGAATGCGGACGAATCCATATATATATCAATATTTTCAGAGAATCTCGTGCTTCCAAAGCATCTCCAAATAGCAGTTCCACCGTATAGCAGCGCGGCAGGCTGAATCCGATCATATATTATGTCAATTATATAGTCCTGAAGCTCTGCAAGTTTGAGTCTCTGACCGCTTAAGAATGAACCTATTGGTTCCATTTCAATAAGTAATTGTTATATTATATTATAACTTTCACTTACTAACCTCTGAAATAAAATGCCGTTGATAAGCTAACAAAAAGGTCAGTGTAAGAATACACTATTTGGTTTCAACAACTCCGCGGATAAAGAATGCGCGGCTCTGAGGCTAAGAAGATAAATCAGAACAAGGAAATCCATGATAAGGACATTGTAGATCTCATATTCTGCGACAGAAGCAAAAGTTATCCTGGCTTCGAATAACCAGGCAAAGGCATCCAACAATAGGAGTGCAGCAGCATAGGAAAATGCTCTCTTAATTATTAGCGAAAACCCTAGTATGAAAAAAGTCATTTTACCTAGGAGAAAAAACCATTCAGCTAGGAAGACGTGCGGTGTTGTGCCCTCAGGATATATACCTACCAAAGAAAGAAATAGACCATCCAGAATGAAGAAGGAAAGCCCAATGATCTCAGATCTGCTTCTGGAATTCCATATAGAGGATAAAGAGAATAGTCCAATAACTAGCCCTGATACGATAAGGCCATCATTGTATACACTTGGGAAATTCGGATCTGGGAGTCTTCCGCTTCCATAATTGTTGCGACCCAGATCGCTGAGGGCACTGGCGTTGACATGGAACCATGGGTTCAGGTGTATAGCGATTGTTATGAAAACCCAAGGCAATAGAATCAAAAGGATACCGAGAATCTCACTTGAAAGGTAAGTTCGGGCCATTTTATGCATTAAGAAGTACATTCATTAATCATGGAGCAATATATGAGCCTTTCTGATAATCCACAATGCCACATTTTTGTATAACTCCCAGAACAGAGTTCAAAATGCTGGCACACAAAGACCATGCTCAGAATTTATTTCGTTGTGTTTCCTTGTAATATTCTGTTGAATATCAACATTATTATGCCGTCATTTGTTTCCGTTCGATGCCCGAGTGGGGTAATTTGGATATCCTGAAGGCCTGCGGAGCCTCAGATCCGGGTTCAAATCCCGGCTCGGGCGTTGGAATAAAAGTTCGTGGCCAAAAATTTGGTCCTTCCATTCAAATGCTCTGCATAAACCGATAGTCACGTCATTGCATGAAGTATATTTATAGAGATATAAGCAAACGATGTCTAGGCATGTAAAGAGCCTGTAAACACAGTTTTGACGTTAGCCGAAGTCTTCAATTCCTTTTGCTCTTAGACCGACAAAAATGCTTAAGGCTTTATAAACCGTCTTGATGTCTGCCAAATGGCATTTTTAGATTTGTCCCATGACTCTGATAGTAAACAAGTCAGGAATCTCTTTTCCTCAAGAAAGAAACCAGATGCAAACATTGGCTCCATGAACGAAAATGTTTTTGAGCCTGCCCTGGACAATGAAATGGACTTCGATAACATATTCAGCATTGTGAAAAAATCAGTAAAACAGGTTACGGGTAAAAGCCGGGCTGGCCTTGGTCTCGCACTGTCCAATCTCCCAACCGGACTGGGAGCCTTCTGGCAGATCGGCGGTAACTACATAGTAATGAACGAAATACTTTTGGACGCCATGCGCCATATTACAAAAAGCACCAGAGAAATGAACTCTTTCATATATGTGATACTAACGCATGAATATCTTCATTCAGTTGGCTATATCGACGAAGAGGAGGCAAGGATAATGACCCACAGTGTTGCGGAAGCTACATTCGGAAAGGATCATCCCGCTTCCGTCATGAGCGCAGGAGATTTGTGGAAACAATACCCGATCCTATTGTCGCTTGAAGGCGGAGACGGATCTAAGCTAAAAATAGTCAGCAAGTTTGACCTGGACTCAACCTCATATATTGGCTGAAAATAACCAGTCATGCACATAGACAGGACTACGTTTGAAACAAGACTAAAGAACCTCAGGGGTTTAATGCAGAAGGCATCAGTGGACTACGTCCTTGTTCCCCCTGGCCCTAATTTTTTCTATCTTACAGGCATGATAACAGAATCCATGGAGAGACTTGCTTTATTCATAATCGGAAGTGATGTGCAGGAAGTTGTCTGTCCTGACTTGATGAAGCAGCAGGTTTTAGAGGAATCTCCAGTCGATGAGATTAAAACATGGTCAGATGGCGACGATCCTTATGATCTTGTAAGAAGGACTTTGTCCAAAAAGGGTAAGATTGCAGTCGAAGGGTCTGTTCCATATTTTCATTACGAAAAGATGGAAAAGTACATTAAAGGAAGAGCAGTCTCCGCAGACCCTATCTTAGAGCAAATGAGGATAATAAAAGATCATTCTGAACTCTCCAGCATTGGCGAAGCGGTTGCCAGATCCGAGAAAGCACTCGAAAATTCATTGCCAGAGCTAAAAGATAGCATGACGGAAAAAGAATTCAGCAGGATTCTAGAGAACAACTTTTTTGAAGAAGATCTTTCAGGCCCAGCTTTTCCCTCAATAGTCAGCTTTGGACGAAACGCCGCAATGCCCCACCACTCTCCCGACAACACTAAACTGAAGCCCGGCGACACGATCGTTATCGATTACGGCGGTTCATACCGCGGTTATGCATCCGACTCGACCAGGACGTTTTTCTGGAAAAAGGAGGATCCGGAAATGCATACTATTCTCGAAACTGTAAGAGAGGCAAACGAAACTGTGAGGAAAAGAGCCACTAGAAACACAAAATACAGTGAGATGGACAGTCTAGCCAGAAAAATCATAACTGACGCTGGATACGGTGATAAATTTATACACAGGCTTGGCCACGGTCTGGGAATTCAGGTACATGAGCCACCTTTTCTAGTGGGCACAGACACCCGGACCATGATAAAGAATTCAGTATTCACGATAGAACCTGGCATCTACATAGCTGGAAAGGGTGGTGTCAGGATCGAAGACACCAATTACTTTGACGGAGAACGATGCATCTCATTCAACAGGATGAGCAGATCTTCCACGATACTTTAAAGAGGGTGAAAACGGAGGCTCAGGAATACCTGCTGAACCAGTTGAATGTCTCATTCATGCTTCTCCTGACATGCTCCGTCTCTGAAAAACCATGTCCCTCCCTTGGAAACATCAGCATCTGCACAAGCTTTCCTTTATCTTTCAGTGCCCTGTAGAACTGCAGATATTGTCCCAGTGGAACATATGGATCCTCTATGCCATGGAGGAGCAATATGGGCGTTTTGACATTATCCACATAGTTCAACGGTGAAAACTTCTCATATTTCTTGCCGGAATATGGCGACTCATTATAATGGATGGAATCCCAGTCTGCTATGTGGGTTGTCCCATGAAAACTGACCCAGTCGGATATTCCAAACAGACCCACGGCTGCATTGAATTTATTGGTTTGCGTGATGGCCCATGAGGTCATGAACCCACCGTAAGAACCGCCGGTGATAAACCACTTCTCTGTATCGGTATGGCCTGACTCCTTCAGGTATTGCATTCCCGAGAGAATATCCACAAAATCCATTCCTCCCATGTCACCGCGGTTTGCTTCGGCATAAGCCCTACCTTTTCCAACGCTACCCCTGTAATTGGGCGAAAATATCGAGAAGCCTGAGGAAACAAGGTTTGTCATTCTGTCCATAAACGTTAGTGGCGTATACGATGTTGGTCCACCATGCACATCGACAACAACAGGAGAATTTTTTCCTGCAGACCTGAATACCCCGTATATTTCCATTCCGTCTGAAGATTTCCACCTCACCACCTCAGCAGGTATGCGATCACAAGCAACTATACTCATGTTCTCATGGGAAATCCTTGATAATGCACCATTTGCTTTTAAAATGCATATCTCAGAAGGATTCTCATTGTCCTGGAAGGGGAAAACATAGCTGCTTCCCAGTACCATGAAATCGGCTGAAAAGAAGGGCATGACAGTCCCCTTGGAGCTCCAGATCTCTGTAAACTTATTGTTTGCATAGCTGGAAATACCTGTTTCACACTCCATCGACCATAACATGTGAATGGATTCATTGACCCAGCGCATATCAAGGTAACTCCTTTTGTGTCCCTCAGTAAGGTTTTTTGCCTTACGCGTCTCAAAATCCAGCTGGATTACGTCTCCCGAAAAGACACCGAAATCGCTCATGAGCGATTCGAGAAAAACAACCTTCTTTGAATCGGGAGATATCCTTGGTTTTGCGATAGCCCTCCATGCAGGGTCGTAAAGAACATCTGCCTTATTGCTTGCTGGATCGATAAGCATCAACTTTGAGCGATACCATGAACCCTCGGTCGCATTATCCGAAGCAACAACTACAATTCGGGACGCCGAGGAGGCGAATTCCCAGACCTGGATATTTTCAGTAATCTTCCTGAAACCAGACCCTGGGGAATACAGATAGAGGGAGCGAAACATTTCATCAGCTTCATAATTGATGAAATCATCGCCTTTTTCCTGCCTATCCCTTATGCTTTGTGAAATCGGGCCAGTCATTAAAATGAAAATGCTACCATCGTTATTCCATTCCAGTTGATGTGCTTCTCCCTGAAGCAGGAGCTTTTCTTCAAGTCCGGTTGATAAGCTCTTGACCGTCAGGTAATGCTTCTTGTTATTAGAGGAAATATAAGCGATCTTTGTCCCATCAAGGTTCAATCTCGCTACTGTTATATTTAAGCCAGGATCCGATATCCTTTGGCTTTCCGTTCCACTTGCAGCATCCAGCACAAGTATAACTGAGTCCCTGGCTTTTTCCTTCTCATGCGTGATGGATCCGGATATTATCGATACCAGACCGGCTGAATTGCTTGAATCAAGGCAAGTGAGTGTCCTTAACTTTACATAATCTTCTATGGTATGCTTCTTTGCCATAAAACAGAATGCCAGGCTTATAATAAAGCTTCTTCACTGCAGGTAAAGGAGTGTCGCTGCCAGGAGCAATATTCGATCGAGCGTTTCAGATATCTGTATCCTCTCGGATATGGAATGGGCTCCCTCTCCTACTGCACCCATTCCGTCGATAACAGGTACCCCTTCTGCCGACACAAAGTTTCCATCACTTGCACCACCAACCTCGCAGGCTTCTACAGGCATACCGATTTCTTTACCGATTGATTGAACTTTTCTGAAAAGCTCATAATTCCTGTCATTCCTCTCCATTGGTGGTCGTTCAACGCCCCCAGTTACCGACAATTTAATCCTGCTATCATGCGGTTTGAGCGCCTTGAATAGATCCTCGATTCTTCTCGACTCAGATTCAGTTTTCACCCTGACATCGACCTCTATTTCAGCGGTTTCCGGAACAACATTTGTTCTCGTTCCACCCCTGACAATTCCAACATTGACGGTTGTACCATGTTCCATGCTTGCAAACTTCTCTACATCCTGTATAATTTTTGATATTTCGCTTATTGCATTGATCCCTGCTTCTGGGTTGAGCCCCGCATGCGAAGCCCGTCCAAGTGCTTCAACCTTGAAAGTTCCAACCCCTTTCCTGCCCACCTTGAGCATGCCCTTTTCAGATGCTTCTAGAACAAGAACAGCACTTGATTTCCTTGCCCACCTGATAATAAGATCCTTCGAAGCTTCGCTGCCCAGTTCTTCATCCGGTGTTATAAGGATCGAAATTGACCTCTTAACGGGAAATGAAGCAAGGAATTTCATCGCGTACAAGGACATAATGATCCCTGACTTCATGTCAAACACCCCCGGACCAGTGCATATATTGTCATGAATCTGGAATGGAAATCGCGACAAGGTTCCAGCTGGCCAGACGGTGTCGTAGTGACAGAGGATAAGTATGTTATTGCCGGCTTTATCGTTATAAGTGGCTGAAAGAATTGGTTTTTTATCGACTAGATCCACAGTAGCTGATACGCCTGTTATCCTGTTAATCATCTCTTTCAGGATTTCTGCAGTCCTGACGAGGTGATCCGGGCTTGTTGATGGAGATTCTGACTCTACCAGCTTCCTGAGATCGCTCAGAATAGAATCTTTTTCGGTGTGAACGAATTCTGAAAACCTGGCAGACATTTCGTTGAACATATAATCAGATCGGAATTTCACCGGACTCGATGCTCATCATTGCGAGATATTCTGTATCGACGACGACTCCTATTCCTGGGGATTCAAACGGAGCAATTGTTCCCTTATCCATCTTGAAAACGTTTCTAACTATATCCTTGGAAAAATACTTCTCATTAGGGGAAGTGTCACCCGGCATATCGATGAGATGATTTGATGCCAGAGCGATATTAAAAGCCCTGCCGATGCCAGTCTCCAGCATTCCGCCTACCCAGGCATGACCGCCATAATTTTGAACAATTTCTGCAATCTTGAGGGAGTTGTAAAGTCCTCCAACCCTGCCCGGTTTAATGTTGACGATGTCAACTGCATCAATCTGAAATGCCTCCCTGGCCAAGTCGGGAGAAGTTACTGCCTCATCCAGGCAAATTGGAGTCGATAGGGTCTGGCGAAGCGATGCATGATCAATTATGTCGTCGTGGCCAAGCGGCTGTTCCAGATATGCGAGATTGTACTGGTCAATCGATTGCAGCGTCTCTATATCTTCCAGCCTGTAATCGCAATTAGCATCGGCGCTTAGCGTTATGTCGGGGAAAGACAATCTAGCAGTTGAGAGGATTTTAGTCTCCTTCCCTTTTGATATTTTTAGTTTTATGCGCTTATATCCTTTGTTTACGGCATTCATTATGGTTGGGACGAGCTTGTCTTCTTCCAGCATGCCAATTGAGATCCCGACATCCGCGTACCCCTTCGATTTTCCAAGATATTTGTGCAAGGAAATTCCGCTGGACTTCGAATGATAATCCCATAGGAGCATTTCAACTGTAGCCTTTGCCATGTTGTGCCCCTTTATATGCTCGACCCTCTCCATAAATGCTTGTGGAGTAGGGAGATCCGAAATTTCCTTAGATAAGTAGTCCCTGATCAAGTGCATTGCGGTAATATTATCCTCATAGCTGTAAAACGGGTCGACATCCGTCGTAGACTCTGAGTATGCCGTTATGCCGTCGCTTTCAAGCGTGAAAACGTAAGCCACCCTGTCCACCTGGGTGCCAAAACTTGTTGTAAATGGTGTTAAAAGAGGGAGCTTGACCAGATTGTAGGAAAGCTTCAATGTCACATATTCAAATCATACAATTCTATTTAAAATTTGGCGAGCCCATTTTTTAGCATTTTTGCAATATACGATACAGAAGCATTAAATTGACTGTCTATGTTCCGTTATATATGTACACGTATGTGCTGATTCCAGGAGCATGGCTTGGAGGGTGGGTCTGGAGGGATGTGGAACCACTATTATCGAAGAGAGGACACAGGGTTTTCCCTATAACTCTTACCGGCATGGGAGAGCGTGTCCACCTTGCCTCGCCGAATGTAGGGATGGAAACTGCTGTCCGGGACGTGCTTAACGTGATTGAATATAACGAACTGAGCGAAATCGTGCTTGTAGGGCACAGCTTCGCTGGAAAGGTGGCTGCAGCAGTTGTAGACAAGATACCGGAAAAGATTAAGCGGGTAGTGTACCTGGATAGCTTCTTCCCGGCTAACACTACTGACCCGCAGGGTTCATTTGACGTCGAATCTGAATTCGGACCATTGCCAAATGGGTCTTTCACAATACAATTCTCGGAAACTATACTTCGAAACATTGGGAAGGATGTCGTTGGCGAAAACAAGAAATGGATGCTAGAAAAATGCACTCCTTGGCCCATTAAACTAGCAACCGATCCAATAAAGCTAATGCGACCGCCGAACGTCGTCGGAACGGCCTATATTTTCTGCACACTATCGGGCGATCCAGTAGATGAAATAATAAAGGGTAAGTGGGGGAAACTCGAGGGACCGTATCGCACAATGGAAACAGCTCATTACCCGATGGTCACCAGGCCCGATGAGCTTGCCAAGCATCTTCTTGAGTTGCCTGAATCATAATCCCCCTCATTCATTTGCAAAAGAAGGTTCAAATTCTATTCGTCGAAACGTGAAAGAAACTTAGCCCATAGAATAGATTGGCAGCATAATGATTTATCTTCTTATAATATCCTGAAGCGTGCTCACAATCAGTAAGATCAGTGATCCGGACGAGATCAAAAAGGTCCTTCCTGTGATCTCTTCAGCATGGGGAATGCCAAATTTAGCGGCTGCATTCAAGGATACAATAAATGCCATGCGTTATCATGGTGGCCTGGTGGCTGCCGCATATGACGGAGAGGAGATGGTTGGAATGCAGTTCAGCTTTCCTGGATATCGAAGAGGGAAGACATATCTCTATTCCCATATGACAGGCATAGTTGAGAGCAAGAAATACTCGGGAATCGGATATCAACTGAAAGTTTTCCAGAAAAAATGGGCACTCGAAAACGGCTACGACCTTATAGCCTGGACGTTTGATCCAATCAGGTCACTGAATGCCTATTTCAACATAAGGAAGCTTGGTGCCATCTCACGCACACTGATTCCTAATTTTTATGGTACCATGGAAGATTCGTTGAATGCTGGTATACCGACAGACAGGCTGGTCGCGGAATGGTGGATAAAAGACCAGAAGGCTCCTGTAAATACGGTTGATGCGGTCACAATTGATGCTTCTAAAGCAGATTCTGAGCAGGATATCGACTTGCAAATGGCATCTTCCCCAAATACTGTCAAGGTTGCCATACCTTACGATTTTTCAAGGATTATGAGCAACGATATGCAGAGAGCGGTGGAAATAAAGAAAAGGCTCTCTCTAATACTTGCAAAACTGTTTGCTCTCAAGTATTGTGTTGTGGATTTCGAAAAAAAGCAGACGTCATCTCTCTACGTTCTGTCAAAGGTAATACAGCCAAAGGCTGCTGCATCATTGAATCCATTCCTGTAATTCTGGCTTCATCCCTTCTTTTTGAATGGTTCTCCATGACCGGATAATATGATGCTTCCTTCATGGTCCAGAATCAACTGCTTTGACTGCTCTGCTCTATCGATATCAAGGGTGAATCCCTTATTGATCTTAAGAGAACCGTGCGAATTAACAACTGCATCCCCAACAAAAATTACGCCGTCCTCCTTTAGAAAATATGACGTGCTTCCTGGTGTATGACCTGGCGTTTCGATTACCTCGACACCATCAAGGGATAGAGATGAAGCAGGTTCAACAGCAGTAACAGGATCTATTCGCATAATCTTGGCGACAAATTTGCTCATAAACGAAGATGCAGGCTTTATCCTGGCCTTGCCCGTTGCCACGTCGACTTCACGATCTGGCATGTATATCATTGGAGAAAATGCATCGCTGATTTCCTTCAGGCCGCCAATATGGTCTGGATGATAATGTGTTATCAGGACGATGTCTGGTTTGCTGCCTTTTTGTTTAAAAAATGAAATTATTTTTTTCCCTGATCCCTTGGTACCGGCGTCCACCAGTATGATTTTGCCATCTGCGGAAAAAGTATATGCGTTTGCCATCGTTCCATCTATACGCTCAACACTGGGGCTTACCTTCATACAGGGAAGATATGTGCCAGGTTAATATATATTGGGCGTAAGATGGCACCCCGTAGGCATGGTTGCCCTTCGATTGTATAAGGTTAAATCTTCAAGCAACAGGATCATCTCTGGATCTGAAGATATTCCTCCGGTGTTTCTGCTAGCAGGATCGTTGAGTTAATGATCTCTCCGTTTCTCGAATGCTTGATCTGCACTTCCTTTCCGATTCCCTCTGAGGAGAGCGCGACCAGCAGGTCTTTCATCTTAGTTACTCTCTTTCCTCCTATTTCATGAATAACGTCGCCGATCCTTATGCCGCCAAGATCTGCCGGGCCGTTTCTAGTGATTCTTACTACCAGAACACCATCGTCTGATTCAACATCAAATCTTCTGGATATCTGCCTGTCCACAGATATGCCTGAAATGCCAAGATATGGCCTGATGACTTTTCCGTGCTCAAGAATCTGTTGCATTACCCTTTTTACCGTATTGATGGGTATTGCAAACCCAACACCTTGGGCAAATGGTATCATCGCAGTATTTATGCCTAGTACCTTTCCTTCTATGGAACATAATGGACCTCCGCTGTTTCCAGGGTTTATAGCTGCGTCTGTCTGGATCAGCCCTTCAAAGATGAAATCCGACCACGGTAACGGCCTTCCCAGGGCACTGACAACGCCCATGGAGACTGTGGGCGATCCGGGCAGCCCGAGTGCGTTGCCAACCGCAAGAACTATCTGTCCCGCCTTGATTTCCTCGGAATCGCCAAGCTCAGCTACGGGCAGGTCCCAAGCCTTTATTCTCAGTAGCGCAACATCTGTAACTGGATCTGATCCAATGACCCTTCCCTCAAAGGTTCTCCCATCATTAAGTGTAACATTGAGGCGGTGCCCGTTTGCAACTACATGGTTGTTTGTCACAACATAACCGCTGTGCCCTATCAGGATTCCTGTGCCATTACCTTCCATTGGTATCATGTCGCCATAACGGTCCGGCCTGATCTGAAGGCTGCTTATCACCACAACGCTCTTGCTGATTTTCTCAACTGCTTCTGTTAGATCTTTCTGCATTTCCATCAAAGGTTTCATGCTTATCTGGAATAGATATACCTCAGAGTTTATATATTCAGAAGTAGTACGTTAGTGACCTGGTGAAGCAGACATGACCGCTCTCTCTATATATCAAGAAACTCCAGATGCAAATCTTGAGGATTACTTTACACCGCTGGACCTCTATTATTCACAGGTAATCGAGATTCTTTCAGATGGTGCAGTGCACAGATTCAATGAGATGAAGCGCAGGTTGAAGAAGTTGAGTTCCAATACACTTTCATCGGTTCTGAAGAGGCTGGTCTCGGAGGGCGTGGCCAACCGGCTGGTAATTCCCGTAACTCCTCCGCGCACGCAATATTCACTGACACAGAAGGGTATGGAACTTTCCAGAATTAACGCAGATTACATTGAATGGCTGAAACGCTGGAAGAATCCCCCATCTGAATGATGCTTGTCTCTTTTCGGCGGATATTTCGATACTAGGACTTCACCTGGAAATGCCTGAGCCATTCTATATCGCTGTTGTATATCTCCCGAATGTCTTTCAGGTCATATAGAAACATTGCAAGTCTTTCCAGTCCGAGCCCCCAAGCTATAACCGGGTATTTGAGGCCTGCTGGAACCGTGACCTCCGGCCTGAAAATTCCTGACCCTCCGAGTTCTATCTCCTTTCCATTCAGTGTAGCTATGACATCCATGCTTGGCTCTGTGTACGGGTAATACGATGGTATAAAATCAAGATCATCAAATCCAAGTTCATGATAAAAATGCCTCATCAGACCTTTCAGGGTCGACAAATTTGCGTCCTTTGAATAAACCGCGCCTTCAACCTGGTGAAGCTCTGCAAGATGCTTCCAGTCGACGCTCTCATGCCTGAAGACCTTTTCTACAGAGAACAAGGCAACCGGTGGATCAGGATTCTCGTAAAGAGATCTTATTGTTGATACGGTTGTATGAGTTCTAAGCACCAGCTTGTGCGCCTCATCCATATTGAATTTATATCCCCAGCCACGATATGACTTAATGCCTCTCTCGTGGGCCCGGGCAACTGCTTTGAGAATTTCCGGATGCTCGAATTCCGGCTTTGAATCCGACTTAAGGTAAAAAGTATCCTGCAGATCCCGTGCAGGATGATCCTGTGGTATGAAGAGCGCGTCCATGTTCCAGCCTGTGTATTCTATGTAATGCCCCGGCATCTCGGTGAAACCCATTTCCAGGAAAATTTTCCTGATCTTCTGTATTAACGAGGAAAGCGGGTGCATATATGCAGTATAGGTATTCTCAACAGGAGCATTGAGGTCATATTTTCTGAATTCCTTACCCTGCCAGGATTTCGAAAGAAGCATGTCCGATGTGACCTCCCCAAGGAGATCCTCCTGCCCCTGCTCCAACTGAAGGTTGAGCCCCATATCGGTGAGATTGACGGTGCGATCGTAGCTCTTAATCTCCTGTATCACGCTTTCCCTGCCCCGCAAATCTGAGATAACTGAAGGATCATCGATACCATCCTTCAGCTCACCGAGTAAGGATTGCCTTTCCTCTATCTTGTGCAGGATCTCGGCTATGTTAGAAGGTGCGGATAATGAACCAGAAGATGGTCTGATGCCATATTTGGCGAGTTGTGCCAGTGCTATCTTCATCTCTACCTGCCCTATTTTTTCAGATAAATCCCTGAGAGAAATGTTCTTCTGATCGAGCATAAGCTTAGCCGCCCTGAGTTCTGGTAAACCAATATTCAGATAATTCATTCCCTCAGGACCAAGCTTCCATGATGAGGCAGCTAAACGCGAAGTTGAGACATAACCTTTTGCCTCGAGCCAGGAGATGGAGCTGGATATCTCTCGCGTACTCATGCCATCAATTCTTATCTCGGATTCCTTTATTTTTCGATTCTGGTTGCTCCTAAGAAAGGCAAGAACCCTGATCTCCCCTGGACTCAAATCCATGTTTCTGCAATTAATCTGTTATATTTAATGGCATAGATTATGTCGACCTACATTCAAAGTTTTGTCAAGCGTTGACTGAATTTGCGACCGATATATCTATCTGGAATTATATGCTAGCTCATACCTAAGAGGCGAACGTGAACCTAATCTGCCTTCTCGAGAAACTGACTTTATCATTATTAGGACAAAGATGCTCATTTTTCGAGACTAGATTCTCAACTGCCTTTCTCTACAACTGCAAGATATTTTGCACTTAGTGTGTCGAAATCCTCAACCATGTCTATCTTAATACCATTTGAAACAAGCATGTCTATGATCTCGTAATTGTCAATCTCTTCTTTCTTGTTTATCAGTATGCTATCTTCTGTGAGGGAATACGAGCCAAAAGATGAGAGCTCAGGTATGTTGTTTATTCTGCCAAATATCTTGATTCTCAGAATCTTTGCCGAGGGATCGTCCTTTGAATCATATTTCATGTGTCCATTTTCCATTATTATGATTCTATCACAGAGAGAGCGCGCTTCATTAAGGAGATGAGTAGAAAAAAGGATTGTCTTGGTCTTTCTCATGTCAAGAATAAGATCGCCAAGTTCCTTCATTCCTTTTGGATCCAGCCCAAATGTGGGCTCATCAAGCACAAGTATTTCAGGGTCACCTGCGAGGGCAATCGACAGCCCTAGTCTCTGTTTCATCCCTCTCGAATAACCTCCGGTTCTCCTTTGAAGATAATCAAAACAACCGGTGAGCTTGGAAACTCGTGTGATCTCGTTTTTGGTCTCTTCCTTCCCCAGATCCCGGATCCTGCACGCAAATTCAAGCGTCTCGTACCCGCTCAGGTACGTGTAGAATTCTGGCTGTTCTATCAGGGATCCCACATGCTTCATAGCTTCTTTCGGGTTAATTAGTACTGAGATATCATTGACACTGACTCTGCCCGAATCAGGGCGCAGCAATCCGGTAAGTATTTTCATAAGGGTCGTCTTGCCAGATCCGTTCGGCCCCAGTATCCCAGTGCTGCTACCTTCTGAAACCTCAAATGTCACATCGCTCAATGCCTTTACATCTGAAAATGACTTGTACACGTTTTCAAACCTAATTCTGCTCACTTAACCTCCCTCCTATCAAATATTATGAGGGAAAGGGCCAGTGTTACAAGGGCATAAAGAAACATTATGGAAGCGTCGAGTATGATCGAACTAACGGGGGCAGGAGATATGCTTCCGGCCCCAGGTGTGAAGGAGAATGGATCGAAATTGATATAGACCCTGTAAACAATCGATGCAGCATTGCTCAGGAGAAAGATAGGTGTATATCCATATAGAAACTCAAAAACAATGTTTATTGCATTGAATATAAGGAAATATAACAGGAAAACAGTAATGTAAGCATAAAGATTCTTGTTGAAAATTGAACTCACAAGAAATGTGATTGATAGTATGGAAAATGCCAGAACTATTGACAATAGTATGGAAATGTAGAACGTTGAACTTTCAAATAGATGGTATACGAGTAAAAAGTTTACGAATTGTCCAAGTGCAAATATTCCAAGTATTACGGCAGTTACAGTAAGTGCGGCAAAGAACTTCCCAAGGTGAAGAACAAACCTGCTGACCGGCAGGGGAAACACATTGAAGGCAGTTCTGCTTTCGATTTCGGATGAAAGCGCCGGGGATCCAAAAAATACTGCAGCGAAAACAGGAAGAAGCTGTAAAACAAAACTCCAGATATAATTGAACCCGCTTCTGACGAGGGAAGCCGAGACAATTGCGCCTGATCCTGTACCGTTCAAGGCGCTAAAAATAGCCGGAAGCTTATTCTGGTACTTGAAGGAGAAGTAGGTGAATAACCCCAGAATCAAAAGATCCAGGAAGAGCATCAGATAGAAGCTCTTGGATCGATAATAATTCTTAAGATAATGGGTAAATACTACCGAGATAGATCCTGATGCCATTTTTTCACATTGTCTTGAGGAACTGCGTAATATTTGCCAGTCCTGAACCTGCAAACGATGCAGTGAACTCTAGAAGCGTATTATCTGCATGATAAGTGAAAGAAGCATTTAGCTCATCCAAAATTAGGGATGCGGATGCAATAAATGCTGCCTGGTAAATGGGTGAAGTGAAATTCACGTAAGCATTCAGAGTAACGTTACCAGATTGAGCTAAAGTCACATTGGCAGTAATTGATGAAAGAATGGATGTATTATGGCTAAAATAGAACGAGAGATTGGCATTTGGGTTAATGTATCTCTTGAACGCAAAATTGTGACCAGAATAACCGGCGGCTATTCCCGCATAGACGGCCCCAGGCATTCCAAGAAGTACTCCACTGAAGCCGATTGGTGTAACGTAGATGGTCGTTAGGTTTTTCGATACCAATGAATTTAGGGAGAAGTTACTTATAATAGTTGTCAGATTGGTTGTGAAGTTAACCTGATGAATCAACAGTGGTAGAAGGGCAAGTCCATTCATTTCATAGATCATGAAGCCATCAGATGTTCCCACATAAGAAATGTTGAAGGGCTGTTTTGTCGTTGTGCGAGAGGTGTTATTTAACTGTCCCACAAACGAGGAATAGCTTACGCTTAAGGAAAGCCCGACCGAATCATTAGCATAAAACACTATAGCTGATGTAGTTCCATTTGAATAATGCGCTACGAAGCTTGAATTGGAAGGTATGAAGTTATCAATGTTATACGAAGACGAAGATGAGCTATAATATGTCAAAGCTGAAAATCCGGCAACCCCACCAGAAACGGTAATGATGCTTACAATGATGACCTTCACCATCAGCGGATTCATAGTTCTTTATTACATCCCGATATTTAGACATCGCTAAAGATTTTTTTGCCGTAAATTTGCTTTAAATAACGTAATTTTCCATTCCCCATCTTGCAGCACTGAAGTAGAATTTAATTTTAGCCAGCAGAATAAAAAGCCTAGTTGTGTATATGGTCAAGCTAAAATAAAAACGACACCCATAAATTTCAGTTGCGTAAGGTAAAGAACCGTCCCGATCGCATCTCAAAAGTATTTTTGTTTATACATTAAAGAATAATTTCAGGGAATCATCGAAATAGCAAACCCAGCAAAGCAAGTGGTTGAGAGAAAAATTAGCCCGATTCCAGGGCCATCAGAGATCAAAACTCCAAAAACGAGAACACCAAAGAGACCGCCAATCCTTCCAACCGTTTCACTGAAACCTTGCCCAGTGCCTCTTATCTCCGTGGGATAACTCATAGCTGGCATTATAACTGTCGTCTTGTCTGGGCCCATCGCCCCAAAGAATAATGCTAATCCCAAGAGCAGAATAACTATGATCGGCCCAACATCGAATCCAATAAAAAGTAGAAGGCCTGTAAAACCTAGGAATATTGCCCTAATGAGGAAGCCAGTTCTCTAAAGAAACCATTTTCCTTTCCTGTTTATCAGAATAATAGCTAGGAATGAAGCAGGTATCGTGAACAATTTCACAAATATTGACCAAAATGCACCGCTAATATCTGAGAATGCAAGGTCTGAAATCAGTATGATTGGAAGAAATAGAGTAAGGCTCTGGTCCCCGATCTGGTAGATAAACCAGGGCGCAGAATACCTGAAAATCTGCTTGCTGTTCCGTGGATGAAACATTATTGACAATATGGCCCTTATCGAACCAAGCCTTTTTGCAATTCACAATTTTGATTCCTTAAGTCCAAGCCTAATAATTATGGAAACTGCACCGAACACTGCGCCACTAGCCAGTATATATCTCCAGGCTTCATCGCCTCCCTTAAGAAGAAGTAACCACCCTATAGCATAAGAAAGGAGAATTCCAAAGTTTGCGAAGAACATAATCGTTGCCATGCTTATATTTTTGATATCATCGCTTTTGTCGATCTCACCAATATATGTGAAAATAACAACATAATCTATGCCGACACCTATTCCAACGATTATTCTTAGAACGAGAAGTTGAATATAATTACTTACCAACGAGCTTAAAATGCCGGCTAGAATGAAGGTGAGCATGTCTAGCGTTAGTATACCAACCCTACCGAAGCGATCCGACAGTACACCAGATGTAAAAGCGCCAAAGATTGCCCCAATCAATATTGATGATGTAAGCAAGGTCAATTGCAGATTATCCAGATGAAGAAATGAGCTAATAGGCGAATTTGCTACCGACATTGTCGCTATATTATAGCTTGCAGTCAGTATGCTTAGAGAACCAACAACAGTTGGCCCAGAAATTATTGCTTCCTGCATACGAATCATTAGGTATACCTAACTTCATTATCATTGAACATTACTTAATAATTGTTATGTGGTGCGGGCTAGTATATCTGGTTTATGTCCTGCCCCGCCGAATTCAGCTATATTTGAAGCAAATGTCTTGTTATCCAGTTGAAATAGGTTAGATAATAATCTTTATACCTTTAACTTTGATAGGTAATCAATGAAGGATGCCCTAGCTTTCCTCGGTCAGTCTCAGTATGAAAAAGTAAACGGAGGGCTCGAGGGCATGGTCTTATCTTTCATTACAACCGATCTCTATTCGGCAAGGGATATTGAGAAAAATATACTGAAAATCGACGATATTGGTGAAGAGGTAGGGCATAAGTTCGAGATAATTATTGCCGCAAAGGAGAATAGCTCCTACGATACTATGCTATTCTCCGATCTTGAACGAAAAATCGAGAATCTTTCAGTTATACGGGTACGAAAGGTAAATCAGGGCATGGCAAAACGAGTTGCTACCAACCTATCCACCGGCAAATATCTGGTTTTTTTCGATTCTTCCTTTTCTTACAGCATTGAATTTGCGGACATAATTGCAAGTTATCTAAGATCCGGTGAGAAAGCCATCCTGATTTCCGATCTGATCGTGTTACCGAGAGAAATATTCATTCATGCCGGAGGGTATCGTGACCTTAGTTATGCAGAGGACATCGATCTTCTTGCGAGGATATATTCATACGCAAGCATAGTCGCATATCCCATCCTGGGTTCATCGATGCTGGTAAAGCAGGGCACTCCTATTTTAACACAAGACAGAGATTTCTGGAACCAGCTAACCACATCTGGAATGAAGCTTGGAAAGGCGCTCAGGGACCAGATACTTGCATGCAACTACAAGCTATCAGATATAATAGAAATGAACGCAGAAAGCAGGGGACCGGATGCTTTGAGACGGCTTATACTGAGGTTGGCATTTTTATTTGCCAGGAGTTCCAGGGTTACCCCTATAACTCATGAACAGAATAACTTTGTAATGCTAATGGACAAGATGCTTGAGTCTCTCGTGTTGAAGGACTACATGCGACTTGAGGGAATAAACATGAAACCTATGCTCTCACTGTCTACACAAATGCGTCTTTATCTATCTAAAACAAGTGCTGCATGGAAGAGCCATGACATCGACACTCTTTTGACTATTCAGTGATCGGTCAATCCCTTCCATGCGGATTTTGAAGGAGCTTTATTCTCCAGATCAATTTCATAGTAACCATGTAATTAAAAGGGGTTGCAACAAGCGCACCGACGAGATTACCAAGAAGCGGGTTTACACCATATACGTAGAATAAAAAGAGTTGAATAGACAGTGCAATAACATTTCCAATCGCGTATACGCCCTCATATCCAATCAAGCGTAGAGCGGTTATTCTTGCACCCTTCGGGTGATATCCCATATTTCTTGTGGTCCAGGCATCATTAAGGAAAAAACCCAGTCCAATGCTGGTTGCAGCAGAGACCACATCTATTGGGATTATGTTTTTTTTTCCAACAGTAACCAGTCCTATGTAGATGATGAGCTCAGAAAAGAGAAAGGCGACAAATCCAGTTGATAGAAACTTGATAAACCTGACCCAGTTATTCCTGGCAAGGTCTTTGATTTTGCCAATCAATTTATTATCTCCTCTTGGCCCTGCCCCAAACAATCATCTCGCTGCCAAGATAATTAACAGCAAAGGCCAGTATTATACCAATAATATTTGCTATAAGATAATGCGTGATGGCAGAGAGTTTCAACAGCGTAAGGAGATTGATAATTGCACCTGGAAGCGCAACAAGGTTGTATTTCAATACGCCTCTTACCCAGCCGCCAACGCTCCTGTCCCTGAAGGTCCAGAAGTGGTTGAACAGGAAATTTGTCAGTATCGATGTTTCTATTGAGGTCATCCCTGCAAAGAGCAGCGACATGGCAAAATATGTGTGGAGGAAAAAGAGTAAACCCTCATTGACCAGTATTCCCACTATGCCTACAGTTATGAACTTCACCGGCCTGTAGTGTGAAAGCATCAGGAGGAGACTGATAAACTTAAGATTCTCGCCAACTGTAAGCTTGCTCTCGCCAAGTGTTCGCTTTCCAAACACATACGGTATTTCAGTTACTTTTGTTTCGCTTCCGCTCTTGACCAAGAGCTCCAGAAGCACCTTGTAACCGCTGGATTCTATCTTCTTTCCCTCAAGGATGCTTCTCCTGAAAATGAAGAATCCGGACATGGGGTCTTTGACACTCCTGGTCTCCCTCAGGAGTGCATGTGTCAAAAAAGTTGCACCTTTCGATGTCAGCCTTCTTATGAAGCCGAACTTTTCGATTCTTCCCTTATCCGTATAGCGGGAAGCAATGATTATGTCATTTCCCTTCTTTGCCTCTTCCACCATTTTCAGGAGCGTCTCCGGTGGATGCTGCAAATCGGCGTCCATGACTGCCACATAGTTTCCGGAAGCCAGCTTCAGACCATCTGAAATCGCAGACGCAAGTCCAAGCTTGCCCGGTCTCTTGAGCGTCTTGATATTCTTGTATTGCTGTGCAAGTCTCTCTGCGACCTCGTATGTACCGTCCGGGGAATTATCGTCTATGATGATTATCTCAAGGTCAAGGTTAAGACCCTCAAGCCTATCGATAAGAACTGGAAGATTCCCCGCCTCATTGTATGTTGGGATCTCGAGGGAGATTTCTACCATCTTTTATCTTCCATATAGAATGAGGCAGCGAAAGATTGCACTGCGTTGGATTGCCCTGATGCTTCCAGGCTGGAAGAAGCACCTGAACCCACGGATAAAGTGGCATTATAGAATTCACCTGTGATATTTGCCACGTTACCAGAAGTTCCAACTACAAATGAAAACATCGAATTATCATAGCTCCAGTTATATTTATTCAGGTTGTCCATTAAAGTACGGAAGTTAATGATATTTTGGTTTGTAACCTGCATCATGGTTGTCCTGTTTATCATCCTGAAATAAGTACCGTTTATAACCTTGGAATAACCAATCCAATAATTTTCATAGCCGTTGTCGAAGGATAGCAGCACACCTGAGAAGTTGGAAAAAGAAAAATTTGAAACACCGGCTGACAGATTCAACGTCGAATAATCACCGGAATAATTGTATGTGTATAAAGCACCTTGATCTGCCAGATATGTAAAATTAATTCCGGTTGTCATATAGACATAATTTGACCTGGATCGAGGCGCCAAATCCTTAGTCAAGGTAAAATTTATGCCATCAGGCAGGTATCTATATGAATAGAAGTATGTACCAGATACCTTTATGGACCATCCAGGATATGGCTGGCTTCCAGAATACGTCGGGTAGATAAGCGATGGGTCTGCAAATGGAAGGTTATTACGAACAGGAATCGGCTTGGAAACTGTGAAGTACGAAGAGTAATTGCCATAATAAGCCTCTATCCTGAATGTCGTATTCTGTGGAAGAAAATCGCTGGCAGTATCAGGATAGATGGAAAGATTGTTTATCCCTGGTTCAAGATAAGATGAGGACGACCACAGAAGAGAATTTACATTGTTCAACTGTGCATTAGGAAAAATACGGTAGAGAGGGGTGGCATTAAGGCTTGATCCCTCGAGAGGCGTGTAGTTCATCGAGATCGTTAGCATCGTGATGTCACCAGGTGCATTGAGTGGATTTGCCCCTCCTGTTACATTCATAATGGAAAAAGGTGCACGCGAAACATCATGAGTAATTTCATACCCTGCAGAGGCTGCTCCACCACCGGCTATTAGGAGGACCAGGATAACGGCAGCAATCTTTCTCCCACCTGTGAGCCCGGAAAAGAAGACAAACCTGCTGGTCTTTTGTGTTTCCTTATGCGTCTGAATGCTCCTGCTTATATCTGGTAAAACAAGGAAGATTAGGAATGGCCAGAAAATAAGGTAGTTCTCCAGCACACGGAAGTTGAAGAGGAAAACGACAATCGGAAAAGTGAAGAAAGCAAACCTGAGCTTTGAATAATTCTCCACATATAGAACAAAAAATATGAAGAGGAGTGAAATTGATATGATGGTAAAGACGATAGATGGGACGTACAAGAAGCCTGCAAAGGATGTTATAGATGGTCCAATGCCGACACCTATGATTGGCTGGAAAGCAACCTCTGCGATATTAACTGCCCAGTCATAGGCATTTGCCAGAATGAAAGGCGCATTTGTTATTGCAAACGCTAGTATGCCTGCTAAAAGGAACTTGTATACTGCATCTTTCCTCAGGTCATTTTCATTGTATAGAAAGAAAAGGAAGAAGGGAAGTATCAGGAGAGGTGTTTGCTTGAATGACACCGCTAGGCCGAACATCAGGCCTGAAATCCATGGCTTTTTCCTGAAGAAATATGCGATTGCTACAAACGTAACCCAAACGATATCAGTGACGCCGCTTATCGAAAAAACGGCGTATTCCATGTTTACTATCATGGCGACAGCAAGAGCCGGTGCCGCAAAGGTAAATTGAGTATTCCTGTAGTAAAGGTATACAACTACGAATGCGAGCAAGTTGAAGAAAAGCAGTATTGAATAGCTGGGTACATGAAGCAGCACAGTCGGAATAAACAAGAGGACGGCAAGGCCAGGGTAAATTAGGAACTGAACCGCTCCACCCTTAAGCAGGGGTGTAATTAGGCTTTTAGGAAATCCTGTGACGGTGAAAACATTGACCATATTTGCATTTATGTATGGATCCTTCCTATGGACGAAAAGATAGCTCGCATAGGTGTCTATGGCAATCTCATCCGTTCCATAAGCAGGGGCAAACCTGATCATTATATCTATGAACAGGGCAAAAGAAAGTGCAAAAGCTGCAAACGAAAGGTATTTGACATATCTTGAATCATCACCTTCGTAAACCGAGTAAAGAACAAAAATAAACGCAAGAATAAGAATTATCCAGATCAAGACAAGAGCAATAATGTCCAGATACCCGACGAGACCCCATGCTATGAAGGCATAGTTTATGAAAAATATGCCATAGATCAGGTAAAGCAGCCTTCTTACCCTCAGGTTTGAAAAGAACCTTTCTCTTGAGGTGGACTCCTTAATTGTCAATCTTACCCTCCTTTCATAGCTCAAACATCCCTGACATCCACCATTCAGGTATGTTCAGGCCCACTGAACACTCAAATCGTGATCCTATAGACAGTATAAAAACTATTTGAAAAAACAGGTTTGTAAATATCTGGGTGAGCTGTTTGATTTGTAACTACATACTGCACAGAATACTCGGTGGAAAGTTCCTTAACAAGAGTTATATTTCCAGTTAGAGATATTAATTCGCCGGCTGCCATGCTCTCCGACACTTCAACTTTCTGCGTAAGCAACGTGCTATTTTCACTGACAAGCACGGGTACATTTGCGAAAGCCATGATCATGAAACCTATCTGCTGTGGCGCAGCCACTGCCCCGTTGGAATCATGAGAACCGATCCAATCTGAAAGCATGACATTCTCATCAAAAGTGTTTCCTGGCCCGCCTCCACTGACATAATAGACATGGGATGAGGAATTGATCGTTACTGATAGAGAAAGATACATTGCTATTATGAGTATTACAACAACCTTGGCCACAAATTGAAACCTTTTTAATTTCAAGGAAGCTCCCTTTCTGCGATATGCCAGGATATCGGCTAAGAGAATAGAACCAGCTATTGAGTAACCCAGGGAGGCAAAATAGAGGAATCTTGAAAACAGGACTGGGTTGGACAAAAATACGACAGCCGGTATTAGAGACGCCAGCATCAGTGCATCAAGAATGATTTTCTCATTCGACCATCGTCCAAAATGCGTGTATATCCAGGAGACAAATAGCAAGGCAAAGAACAAGAATGCAAGAATGTTGTATCCATAGGGCACTGCAAAGAGCGGCGATATAGAGGAAGCAAGGCCGTAAGCAGTAACAGTAGAATGAGTACTACTTGAAAGAAAGCCTTCAAGTATAAACGATATCCAAGCAGGATGCAGGATATACCATGTCGATCCCACTATTCCTCCAGAGATAAGTATTACAAGCACTGGTTGGATTGAAAAAATCTGTTGCCGCTTTATGGCGTTTAATGCAGCGATCACAATGATAGATATAAAAATAAAGAACAATGAAAAAAAGAAGGAAAGATCATGGCTGAACGCAAGGAAAACAAGCGCAAGAAAGGCAAAGAACGTATACCTTCTTGAACCTGGATTATCCAATACATCAAGTAACAGGAGGACCAGAATAAGAATAACTACAATACCCAGGACCTGTGCAACGTCTCCCCAGGTATCCAGATATATGAACGCGGGTAAAGTTCCATAAATGAACCCGCTGATGATTCCAGGGTTTTTGCCTCCTAGTCTTGATGTGATCGATGATATGAGAAACACAGGAATGCTTCCAAGCAGAATATCCATAAAGGTAAGGATAGCAAGAAGATCAAAAGTGCTCATTACTGGCACAAAGATAGAGAGGAAATATGGAACTGCAGGTGGAAAGATAAATTCAGATCCCGGATAGTGGATCTGGTTTGAATAAGGTATAAGATAGAGGTTGCCGCTTATTTCCCTTGAGAGAGCAATATAAGAATAAGAATCACCGCCAAAAACAAATGGTCTTGATGAGAAGAGCACCACAAGACGAAGAATTATGGCAACAAAAAACGCAATATACGTTAGCCTGGAAAACTTCATCTTAACCCGAGATCACAATAATATGTTAATAAACTATGTTGCCTAGGTACGCATCGGCTTACTTCAGGTTTTAGAGCATATACAGGGTAATGTTCTCTTGAGAAAAAAACACTGAATATCTTCCAGAGGCAAGCAGTACCTTGGACAGAGACTGCATTGTATAGTTTGTAACATGGTAGGCAACGCTGTAATGATCATAATAGTACGAATATGGATCGACAAGGATGTAAGTTGGATACGTTCCATTGACATAGAAATCAGGTAAAGTCCAGTTATACCCTGCAACCAGTTCTGGCATATTGTTCTGTATAAGAACGGAAGAGCCGAGGGGGACCATATGAATCGCGTTCATTAGAGCTGTATCATATGGTTCTATCTGAACTGAAGATATTGCGTTATAGCTGAAATCATTACCCGTCAATACAGAAGCAAGTTCTTTATTCTGGTAAGATGATGTATACAGTTCTCCAATCGGTGTATAGAGAGAAAAGAGTGCCAGGTTGAAGAAAAGTGCGCAAATCGCTAAAGCCTTCCAGGTAGCCCTAAACCTGCCCTGCCTGAATCTTCTGTAGACGATGTCCTTCAACCTTGCCAGCCCGAGTGCAAAAGCAACAAAGGTAATCGGTGCCGTCAGTGCAGGATACTGGAAGTACATTGTTGAAAGGTATGGCTGATAATTGTTAACGAATGCCAGTGTATAATATGGAATGGACATTATCATGGATTCGGGTGAAATAAAGGAAATGAAAAAAGAAGGAAGTTGCATCTGTCCAACATACTGGGCTTTGAGAAGAAATGTTGATGAGTACACGGCACTGTACGAAGCTCCAGACAATCCCGTATAATCCAACGGTATAAGCTTTCCGGAATATATTATGGCACCAAGGAAAACGAACATGGCTATCCCAAGTATTTCTAGCACATAGGGAAGACGTCTCTTTCTTCTTATTGAAGACATTGGATCCACTACAATATATACGACGTAAAAGACCAGGATCAACGGAACAAGGTAATCCGAAATTGCAGCAAATGCCATTGCCAGAAGCGAAAGCTTGTTCCTTCCAGAGAGTCTGAGGGCAAACCCGGTAAGAAAGAAAGTAGGAAACATAGCCATGAAATGGAAATCAAACCAGTTAACTCCAGAAAGTGGGTAGTAAAGCAGATAAGTCATTCCAACTATGGCTGCATATTTTTCGTCATGCAGTGCAGTCCTTGCTGTATAGTATAGGGGAAAAATTCCCATCCCGATCCAGATTGATTGAAAGACTGGGAGCCAGGCTGGATTTGGAAAAAAGTAGTAGAATGGGGCAAGTACAAGTATCATCATCTTAGAAAAAGGGAAGGGCTTTGGATTCGCAGCGCTAGCAATTAGACCGCCGTGGAAAACCGAATACAAAGCACCTGAAGCAAGGCCTAGATCAAATACGTTGGCATTGAAGGAATAATATCTGAGAAGGACAACATAAGCCCATATGCCGCTATATATGATGAAAGCAGGGAAAATCGCGTATTTCAGCAATGACTTCTTTATCTTTGCTGACCCTTGGCTCTCATTTGCAGGCAAGAGATAGGAATATCATTGGAAAAATATAAAGCTTGAGAAATTATCTTCTTTCATGCAGAAGGAAGAAATAGTTGCCTACATTAACGAAGGAATTCAAGCCAGGAGCCAGATTAGTTCAGATCTTGTGTACAGTGTTGGAAACAAGATAGCTGACAAAATAAAGAATGGAGGCAAGCTCGTTCTATTCGGAAACGGGGGAAGTGCGGCAGATTCACAGCACATTGCGGCTGAACTAGTAGGCAGGTTTGAAAAAGAGAGAAAGCCCCTGCCAGCGATGGCATTGCATACTAACACATCGTCGCTGACAGCAATTGCCAATGATTATTCATATGAAACAGTATACAGCAGGCAGGTGGAAGCTTTCTGCTTGCCGGGCGATGTTGTTATTGGTCTATCGACAAGCGGTAACTCACAGAACGTTGTTAAGGGTATTGAAGCTGCAAAAAAGATAGGATGCCTAACGCTTGCTATGACAGGATCAAATGGTGGCAAATGCGCTGATTTGGCTGATTATAGTATCAAGATCGCCAGCAAGAGAACTGCAATAATCCAGGAATGTCACATTGCGGTGGGACACATTATTTCGAAGATTATAGAAGACTACGTTTTCCCTTAACAGACACGAATTCTGTGATTTCTTTTAACCCATACAATGGAGTTTACCTGTTTTCAGCCAGTGCAAATTTCGAGCACTCAAAATTCATAACAATTCACCACAGTGTAGGCTCGTTCCTGGTTTTTATTCATATAACGGATTGGAAAAAGATAATTTGAATAGTGATGATTGCATTGGATATACATGCAGGAATTTGAAGTTGTGTCTAGGGTGGACAAAAATGCTGAAAACAAAAAGGAGATACTAATTATGGCCATAGATTACAAGGAGCCAACATTCATCAAAGTATCGGCCATTAAAGATGTCACCGATCATTCGATAGTTCAAAGCGACGGGAAGAACTGCTTCCTAGGGAAGGAGATTATTGGTCAGGTGCTCGCTGTAAAGAAGGGTAGCGATGTAACCGTGAACACAGGATATGACATAAAATATACAGGTGGCTATTCTCTCGACGGCAAGACCGTTTATCTTGACGAGCACTTTCCTCCTATTCTAAAGATCCAGGGCAAGGACATAGATATCAGGAAGACAATTGGTCTCCATCACGAGCTCCCGGAAAAATGGATGGCCGATGAAGACTATGAGTATCCTTATGCCCATGAGGTGGCCACTGGAATCGAGAAAAAGTATGTTGAATCGCTCGGGGTAACCTGGAAGGCATATTGTGATGAAGTTGACAAGAACCTTAGGCAGGTTTACAGACGAACACTCGAAAAATCACCTCCTTCGCTTGACCTGGCACCTTATCTTTACTGCAGAGACAGGGAAGCTCTGGGTGAAATTAGAAAGAGCGAATCTTAAGCTTACTAATTTCCCTTTGCTATTTTTCAATATAAACTTCTATCAGAACTCTCATTTCGGTATAATGCAGTGAGGGATCAGTTAGAACCGAGCTTTTTTCCGACGAGAGACCAGACCATGTCGGCGATGTTTGCAGCTACTGGAACTAAACTCGTAAAGTTCAAAAATCCATGAATCATGCCAGTTGCCCTTATCCCTGTCACATGAATACCAGCTGATCTAAGCTTCGCAGCATAAGCTTCTGCCTGGTCTCTAAGTGGGTCATGTTCTCCTGTTATGATTATTGCTTCTGGAAGCCCTGAGAGGTCGGGATACAGGATCGGAGAAAATATGGGTTCAGGGTGTCTGTATTATTTTTCAGGTACATCTCTTTGAACCAGACCATTTGATCGCTAGTTAGGAAGAAGCCTGTAGAAAATTCACGCATTGATTTTGAAAAAAAGTCTGAGCCAAGACCAGGATAGAATAGAACCTGGAGCTTTGGTCCTTCAATTCGACGATCCTTGATCATCAGACTGACGGTGGCTGAAAGATTCCTTCCAGCACTGTCACCAGCAAGGGCAATTCTTTCCGGATCAACATCAAGGCTTGTCGCATTTCTTCTTGCCCATAAATAGGACGAAAACGCATCCTCAACTGCTGTCGGAAACTTATGCTCTGGAGCTAGTCTGTAAGCCACTGAAAGGACTTTCGCTCCAGATTCTCTGGCTGCTCTTCGACACACTGAGTCATGGCTTTCAAGATTTCCGAAGACCCAGCCACCTCCATGAAAATATAATATGAGGGATCTTGTGGCATCTTTGGGTTCATACAGCCTTGCCGGAATCCTTTCTTCACCTATTGACATGTCAACGGTTCTTTCAATCTCAATGTATTCCTTCGTAAGCAGGTTATTGTCCATAAGATTCCGTACATCGTTAACATCTATATTCCTGAAATTCGGCATTCCCCGTTCTGAAATCATTTTCAGAATCTTTGCAAAATCCGGATCAAGTGCCATTCTTATCTTGTGTATATTTCGTATTATACTAAATAATTTTTCTGATGCACTTCATATCTAATTTGATACTTAAAATCAATAATTTAATCATCAAATCCATCTTTTTGAAAATACAGCTGTGAACTGTCAGGATAAGCCGTTGTTATATTATAGTATAGCTTCCGCTTACTCAAACTCTGAATTGAACAACCTTCTTCATCAATAATAGGCCTGTATCTTATTGCGAGATAACCAACCCAATCTATCTTGTAGAAGCAGGAATGTAACTATGCCTTCAATAATTCTTTCCTTGCCAGGACCTTCTGCGCATACATCTTTGCACCAACCTGGGTGAACAGTTCCATGGCCCTGTTAAGGGAATCATCTGATTTATTCAGGTTATCGTTACCATGGTATGCATCTGCAAGAAGCAGGAGATCACGGCCAGCAAAAAATTTGAATCCAAGTTCGTTCCATATCGCAATGGAACTGGTTAATTTATCTTCAGCTTCTTTGTATTTTTTTTCTTTGATCGCAATTACGGCACCTGCCCGAAGATGAAGAGCGTGAAGCCATTTTTGATTGAGTGACGAAGCCATTTTTCCCAACAGATTATATCTTGCTCCAGCTTGGTCAAGTTTATCGATCCTTGCGAAAACCTCAGAAGATGTAGAATAAATAAAACTCTTCGGTAATAGTGCCTCGGCATTGAGAGGCTCATCCCTGTAGATGCTTTCTGCCTTTTCAAGCGCTTCCATAAAATCATCATCAGCTTCTGAATCTGTGAAATAAAGAAGCTCAGGAATGGTTTGAATGGATCTGAATTGCATCCCCTCAACCTGGGCAATATATGCAAGGCATTTCAAGAGTTCATCGCGGTCCCCATTTGCAAGATAATACCAAGATAGTACACCGTTCTTATAAGCATTGAAGTGACGCTCAGTTATTGTTCCCATCATTGTTGCGATATCCTTCTTTGGAATATTGTTCAGTTCCTGTTTTGCTGCCTCAAATCCCTTCATAAAGATTGTGCAAAAATAAATGCTTTCAAGTTTTACTATATTCGTATGGATCCGGCGTCCTGTGTGTTCAGAGTCTTCAATGGAAGCATCAAAGGCTGGTTTGGCTTGATAAGGGTCCATCATAAGAACAAAGTAATAATTCGCAAGAAAATCGAAGGCGCCGGATCTCAGAGATACAAGATTAATGTCCTTTTCGCTAGAGCTATTGGTTATTGATTTTATAACATCTTTATAACCTTGAACAATGTCCCTTATGTCTGCTTCAGAATTTATGTTTCTGATAGCAAATCTTGCCAACTCTGACCAAAAAATAAGTGATTTATCGGAAAAGTTAGTCATCTTATCTCTGTTTTCTTCGGTGATCTTCTTAAGAATTTCTGACACTCTCTTTGCCTCGTTTATGTCACCATGGACTTGTGCCGAAGTGCCATAAGTGAGCAGAAAATGGATTCTTGCCTCAAACGTTTCGCTTGTATCCTTGATCGCCTCAACTTCTTTGTAAATGCTCTGGGACTGTTCTGGATGATGTGGTACACAAATTATGGCTGCTTCAATAAACTGTTTGTCATCCCCTATTTCCCTAAAGATATCCATTGCTGATCGGGAATTTTTATACGCATTCACAGGATCTATACCGTTTAAACTTCTGGCAATCTGTAAATGAAGGTTTGCGGTCTCCCTCTTCTTCTCGTTCGGATCAGCAAACGGAATAACAGATACAATGTCTAGGCAATTCTCATAGGCACTGGCTGCCCTTGATAGCTCTGCCATGGAAAAGAAAAGATCTGCCTCCATTTTCCGGTACTTAAAGGATTTTTCAAGGTTTCCCCCTTCCTGAAAATGTTCTGCGAGGCTTGAAATTGAGAGACCGTCCATATTTTCAGCAGGTATGCTCTCCTCGATGATCTCTCCAATCCGTTCATGCATCCTCTTCCTCCGGATCATGCTGATATCTTCATAGAGTATCTCTCTTACATGGGGATCGGTGAAGTATATCCAAACAGAACCAAGGCCAGCCTTTCTTTCCGAAAGGAACTTCTTCTCTATGAGCTCCTCCAATATATTAAGGAACTTGTCCTCGTCGCTCATACCGGAGAGCTTCATCAATATCTCGTAATCGAAATCCTGACCTATCATGGATGCGGTCCTCAAAAGGTTTAGATAATCCTCATTCAATCCTTCCAGTTTTGCTCTCACAATGCTTCTCAACGATGTTGGAATCTTCAGCTCTGAGAGTGAATCCCTGTCCCATGTTCCGTCTTCATTTTGGTATATCTGCCTCCTGTCGATCAGGTACCTAAGAGTTTCCTCCAGGAAGAGAGGATTACCGTACGTTTTTCCGTATATAAGGTTCAGGAATTCATCGGAGATATTATCGATATTTTCTCCAAGGTAGTTTGAGATCAAGAGTCTTGTATTCTCCCTGTCGAGGTTGTTGAGTTCAATAATATTCAGAGATCTCGCCTTGATGGCCTCCTCCATAGCCTTGAATATGGTCGATGAGTCATCCAGTGGATTCGAGGTTCCGAGCATAATCGTCCTCTGGGAGCTGACCGATTCGTAATAATAGCTGAAAAAATTCAAGGAATACGCATCCATGTAGTGGACATCATCGAACGAGATGAAGAGGGGGGCTTCCATTGACATGTTCTCAATAAATACCGAAACAGCCTCATAGAATCTTGCCTTCTGCTGCTGTGGATCGAGGGCGGGAAATTCAGGTACTTTTCCGAGTCTAGGTGCGATTTCGGGGACGATCTTCTGCATCTGGTCGGCATAGTCTCCGCATATCTTGTAAATGAGCTGGGTTGGTTGGGAAGCTATGTATTCACGGAAAATTTCAGACAGGGCCTGTCCTGGAACACCAGTCTTGTTCTGCGCGCACCTCACTGAGAGCACCGTGAAGCCTCTCATGGCTGCATATCCCCTCGCCTCTTCGAGAAACCTTGTCTTACCGGAACCTGTCTGTCCAACAATCAAGATCATAGAGCCAGACCCTGTCAGCGCAGTGTCTATGAAAGTCCGAATCCGCTTTACTTCACTTTCCATCCCGACTAGAGGTCTCCTGTGATGCCCTGAAGATGTCGTTGAGAATGTTCCTGAGAATTTCATACTGGAAGTGTTCCCATCGATCGTTAAGGATTCGGAAGGGTATTTCAGGGATTTTAAAACTGTAAGCAGTTCTGAAGCTGACTGGTACCTGCTGGAAGGATCCTTCGAGAGAAGTTTCATTATAATTGCTTCGAGATCCTGAGGGAAATCCTTTCTTACCCTACTGATTGGGACAGGCATGTCATTTATGTGGCTGTAAATAAGTTTCAGATTGTCCTTTGAGGTGAAGGGAGGGTGCCCTGTTGCCATGCTGTACATAACGCAGCCAAGTGAATACAGGTCGGAGCGGGCATCATTGTCTCTTCCAAGTGCGCTCTCCGGTGAGATGAATGCAGGGGTACCGACGATTGCGCCTGCATGTGTCAGCTTCGGGCTGTCCACAGATCTGGCAAGGCCGAAATCCATGAGCTTTGGAACATTGTCCTTCGAGATCATGATGTTCTCGGGCTTTATGTCACGGTGGAGTATTCCGAGCCTGTGGGAATACTCGAGAGCCTCCCCTATCAAGATTGATATCCGTACTATCTCCGAAGGAGAAAGGACGGACTTCTCACCGATGATGTCATCCAGGCTCTTTCCGTCCACGTATTCTATCACAAGGAAAGGATGGTTGTCCACGCTTCCTATATCATAGACAGAGACTATGTTGGGGTGGCTCATTTTTGCTGTGGTCTGAGCTTCCCTGCTGAAACGAGACGCAGTATCTTCGTCCAAAGAGGTCTTTATCATCTTCAACGCAACTGTTCTACCCAGCATTTTATCTGTACACTTGAACACGATTCCCTTTCCGCCTTCGCCGAGTTTCTTCACAACCACATATCTGCCATTTGAAAAAGACTGGGGACTCTCTTCAATCATTTCTATTACTTCATATGTATAAATATTTGATAGTTAATTAAATTTTCTAAGCCACGATATTGGCAATCCTTAGCTGATGGAATGCATAAATATCAGTTCTTTTAGGAACTAGTATATTATTGTGAAAATATGTAAAACGACTTTTAACTATTTCAAAGAATCAACGTGTTACAAACTATAGAAATAAAGTAGAATTTTACATACTTGAGCGATCGAACTAAGAGTAAGTTGATGATCAAATCACTGATGTTGTAATGCAAAATAACGAAACTTCTCAGGGCGTAGGAAAAATTTGTAAAAGCTTTTGATAATACTTTTATGCTTTGCTTATACAAAAGACGAGCTTAAGAAAGAAAAGTATCAAAAGGGGTGTGGGACACTATTCGATGACCTACCAATATTGAATATATTGTGCCACACACTAGAATATATTTACAAGCTTGTGTATAATATTGCATGATCACCCACAGAATCGTGGGGCATTATACTCATAGTTGAGTGCTCCGGTCGGGATTTGGACCCGAGTCGGGGGATTGAGAGTCCCTAATGCTTGACCGTGCTACACCACCGGAGCTTTCGATGGTGATTAAAGATAATCATTTATTGTTTTGCATAGTTTAGCCGTAAGACACTGCACAATCTAAGGCTGCAATAACTGCCTAGAGCGAGGAGAATATAATCGATATTCTCTTCTATGGTGATATCGGCCAAAAGATCTTGAAAAGCTCTACAACAATTGCGAGAACAACCGCAATTGCAATCACAACGACTGGATGAATAGAAGGACCGTTTATCTCCTCTTCGTCGAAGTACCTGATAAGACCTGCCCCAGACTGGAATCCGGAATCCTTCTTGTCTGCCATCCTGTTAAGTAATGAAATCCTTAATTTAAGTCTTTCTTATGAATTAGGCAGAATTCTATCAAATTGTCCATAGGTATTAAAAGTCCACGCAAACTCTTGCAGCGCCTGCGACTTTTAACCTTCTTGATTGAATGTCAAGAGACTTAGCTATTTCTTGCAATTTAGATGCATCTTCCTTTTTAGCGGCAACAAAAACGTTTGTTCCTCCTGTCACTATGTAAGATATCCAGAAATCGTTACGTTCTTCTCTCAGCTTTTGTATCAGAGAACGCATTTGACCGGTTATAACTTTAACCTCGACTGATTCGAGTAACGAATGATATTCCTCAGTATCACCCATGGCAAGTTCGAATATCCCTTCAATGTCTTTTTTGGCAGCCAGTTTTCTTAAAGTAAGGCATTTTTCTGCAGTTGAAGATACCCTTTTGTTATAATTTGGACTCTTTACAACATTTTTATGTATCGTATCAGATGGATTCCGATTTGCGCTGAACATAAATGCAACTATCACATAATTACTGAAATCTTCCGGTCCCAGCAACCTTGTAGTAAGGGGAACGCCGTCAACCAGTTCAGTGACTGTGAGACCTCCAAGAAGGCTCCTCCCAACGCTTTCAGAAATGGAGCGAAAATCATTTTCAAGCATCCTCGTGTCATTGATGAAAAACATCTCCTGCGCTGCCCTCGCGAGTGCTGCGGCTCCAGCGTCCGAGCTTCCACTAATTATACCTTTATTCTCAGAAAACACTGAAAGTTTTCCGTTTAAGCCTTCCTCCTTAGAAGTGTACTTGGAAAGAATGTGGAGCGGCGTTCGGGGTTCATCAGGGTCCACTCTCTTTCCATTGATTATTATTGACTGCTCATTCGAGTAAAATAACCTGGTTCTGGTGTAAATATCCTGGTCTTCTGAGGTGTATGCAATTCCTGCGGAATTATGGAGTGGATACCTCTTTGCGGAATCAGAAATCCCTCCCAGCAAAACAATACCTATGGTGGGGAAAGCCAAAGTTTCGCTGCCATTTATCTGACGCCTCTCAATACCAGGCAATCTGTTCCTACCTTCCGTCGCTTACTTTGGAACCTTGCTCGCTATCTTCTTCCGCTCCTTGGCACTATAGCCTGTGAGAGCTTCAATCAGTTCATTAAATTTCTTGATTGCAGTCTCGTAATTCTCTGGATTTTTCTCTGTTGTAGTTTCGCACATCAGCACCTTGCCTTCGCCCCAAAGCTCAACCCTCTCCAGTCCAGGTATCTTGGCTATAACGTGATCCTTTGAGACCGTGCCTGATCTTGTGACCTTTCTGGTCGTCGCAAGTATGCTATCAACATCTATCTTTACACCTTTCTTAACCGGATATGATCTCGTCACTCGTTCCACCTCGACGTCATTCTTTTTTGCCTCCTTTTTCTGAAGTTTCTTGCCTATTGTCCTGAGCAGAATAATATTCATATATTGAGAATCATGCTCAAGAAGCGGTGAACTTGAGATTATTGTAACATCATCGGTCATATCTGCCAGAACCTCACTGAGTGTCTCGAATTTCAGGTGCTAACATTACTCTGTATAAAGGTCATCTTTCTTGTATTTTGAAAAAGTCTCTATAACTGATTCAAAGTCCCTTACTTCGATAAGTGAACCTCCCTGCAAAGAGTGGACATGGGCAAAATTAAGAATAGGTTCTATTCCGGGTACCTTCTTCGCCAGTCCAGTCAAGTCTGAAACAGATCCAAATATCTCTTCCTTTCCCGACGCTTCGACACCTATGAACGGAAACCCTTTATCATGCGAAAATTCCTTGGAAAATTGAGAATAGAATTTAACTGCATTATCAAGGCTTTCCTTCTTGGACTGGGCATAAAAACCCGTATGGGTTACAACTCTTCTGGCATCCATACCCCTGGCGATTATCAATGACCACCTCAAATGATTTGCCGAACGCTCGGCCATATCACCCCCATTTAGCAAATCCATATAATAAGGGGCGTGCAGGGACAGTGTGACATCAAGTTCCTTTGCCAGGTCTCCTCCTTCTTTTATTTCGCTATAGTTTCTGGCCATGTTCCAGAAAAGTTCCTGTACAATATCATTCTCATCAATGGAAGTATCCACGCCGACTGATTTGTAGTTTCCTTCATCATCCTGGCGGAGTATATTTAC
>JAMCPG010000009.1:0-2203 GCA_023379845.1 Thermoplasmatota archaeon | reverse complement strand
AATTATTGAGTCCTGAACGTCTTTTGGCCTAAATCCGGCATAGTCAAGGGCCGGGCGTTCCTGAACGTTAACACGCAAAAGCTGAACTTCTAGCGAATTTAGCCCAAGGTTGTGTACCTCCTCTACTGACTCCACAAACGTCCTTCCCTTGCTCGTCAGAGGTATACCGGCTATTCCAAATCTAATCATGAAAATATCGAAAGATATATTCCGGTTAATAATATAATTTTGCCACTCTCTGGCTCTTGACAATATTTGCTGATTCTGATCTGAAACGTATAAAAATCCATTTCTTGTTAAGGTTATAAGCATTCGTTCATAGAATTCTTTACAAAAACTCCGAAATTATGTAGATAAAGAGCGTTCTCATAGTAAAGCTATTTCTCTTCTCTTGACCACAAGACCTTCAACAGAGTAATGTTAGCACTTATTTTCATTAAGTACGTCTCGTATTTGTCTCTGCTACGGTTTTATCGTATTGTTTTGCAAAAATACTTAGAGAAATTGACAAGGATTTTTTCAGAATTTATGATGCAAACCGCGATCTTAGCTATTCGTAATAAGATATAATAGAAAAGTGGGCATTCCATGTAGATTGTAATGATAACTGGTAATCAAAATACTGATTATGCCCGCGGTCTTGAGGGTGTTGTTGCTGCTGAAACTAGAATAGGCTTTGTTGATGGTATTAATGGCAGACTTGTATACAGAGGATACAATATTGAAGAACTCGCAGAGTCATCAACTTTTGAAGAGGTTTCATACCTTTTGCTGTACGGAACGCTACCCACCAAAGCAGAATTTGAAAAATTCACGGCAAGGCTCAACGCAGATAACAGGATTGACGATCACCTTTTCAAAGCCCTGCAAGAATGCACAAAAGCCTCACACCCAATGTCTGCTCTGAGGACTGGAGTGTCGTACCTTGGCTCCATGGATAAGGATAGTAACAAATATGACCTACCATCACAAGAGGCAATGGGTTTGAGATTAATGGGAAAATTTCCATCGCTTGTAGCTGCGATCAATCGAAGCCTTCAGGGAAAACCAATGGTAAGGTCAAACGAACCAAACTATACAGTAAGATTCCTGGAAGAAAGCTTTGGGAAGAAACCGACTGAATTTGAAACAAAGGTGTTCAGAACTGCACTAATTCTTCACGCTGATCATGGAATGAACGCTTCGACCTTTGCATCTATGGTTACGATTTCCACACTCTCAGATATGTATTCTGCCATCACTTCTGCAATTGCATCTTTAAAAGGTCCACTTCATGGTGGAGCAAATGAGCAAGCTTTAGCAAACCTGGAAAGAATAGGATCGCCAAAGAACGCTGATAATATTATATCAGAAATGCTTGAGAAAAAGGAAAAAATTATGGGTTTTGGCCACAGGGTCTACAAAGTTTATGATCCACGAGCAAAGATACTTAAGGAATACGCAAAAAAACTGGCGGAGGAAACCGGGCACAGCGAACTCTTCGAAACCGCGGAAGAAGTTGAAAGGGTCATGATTAACAAGCTAGGTACAAAGGGCATATTCCCAAACGTTGACTTCTATTCTGGTATTGTTTACAAGTCACTTGGCTTCGATCCTCGACTATTCACTCCTATATTTGCACTTTCTAGGATATCGGGATGGTTTGCGAGATCGTTCGAATATCTTCATGACAACCGACTGTTCAGACCTAGGTCCATGTACAAGGGGGAGGTTGGTCCTCTTAAATATGTACCCTTGCAAGACAGGAAATAATTAATGGCTTCACTCATCCAGATGATGGATCTACTTTTTTCCATTTTTGCATAAATTAAAAAAATAATCCGGGCTATCCACAGAATGTTGAGGTTTAAATAAAGCCGGTTGATTACCCTTGCCGTGCCCCGGTAGTGTAGTGGCCTATCATACGGGCCTGTCGAGCCCGTGACTCGGGTCCAAATCCCGGCCGGGGCGTTGGTATTACTATTTACATTTACATTACAATCTTTTATGCAAGAGAGATCCAATCTCCGAGAGAAGATGATACCAGAATGCCCCTTAATACAACATTTTGAAAATGAAAGGTTAAATAGTGCGTTAAAACTTGACTTCCGCATGACAAACTATAGCATTGTTTCATGCAGAATCTGTGTTTGACAACGTTTTTTGTAGATCATCAGTTGTTATGTATGTGCACATTCACGGATTCTGGGATATGGCAGACCCA
>JAMCPG010000008.1 GCA_023379845.1 Thermoplasmatota archaeon | reverse complement strand
ATTGTCGGGATGCTGTTTATCATGAATTCACTGGATACCATTGGGTTGTCATCAACGTTGAGCTTGCCTACAGTGACCTTTCCAGCATAATCCTTTGCAAGTTCCTCAAGCACCGGTGATACATACCTGCATGGACCGCACCACGGTGCCCAGAAATCCACAATCAGGTAATTTGTCTTCTTTACGGCATCGTGGAAATTCGCATCATTCAGATCAATAGGTTTTCCGAGGGGTTTTGATCCCGCAGTTATGTCTTTTGCTATCTTCTGTTTTATCTTTTCAGCTTCGTTATCGTTACTCATATTTTCACCCGTGCTTCCCAATTTGATTATTGGAAGAGCACAGACCAGATATTTCACATGGGTATATTAGTATTTCGTAGTATTGCGAATACCGTGCAATACCTTATATCGATGTAAGTAATCATGACCTATGGCTGAACTGTCAAGACTGATGAGGAAGGGCGCATGCTGCCACGATCTCCTTTCAAATCTGTTTGAACTCAGTGATTCTGATCTTGAGCTTTTTTTCATCCTCCTAAACAAGTCACCTCTTACTGTGGATGAGATATCTGATGCATGCGGCAGGCACAGGTCAACAGTCTTCAGGATACTGCAGAAGTTGGAAGCATCCGGTCTTATATACAGGGAAACTGCCAACATACGCGAAGGCGGCTACTATCATGAGTACAGCATACAGGAAGCTTCTGAACTCCAGAAGATTGTGCAGGAACGCGCTGATGATCTTATTGAATCGATCAAGAGAAGGATTCAGGAGTTCTCGGAGGACATCAAGAGGTCGTCCGCAGTTACAAGTTCCGGGCAGCGCTAAATTATTAAAAGCAGCCCCAATAACTTCGACATGCAGAGGAAGACAGTAGCCATACTTGCATCTGGAACCGGCACAACCTTCCAGTCCATCCTTGACTCATCAAGAAGAGGAGACCTCATTGCAGATATTGCAGTTCTAGCATCAGACAGGAAGGATTGCGGTGCCGTCCTAAGGGCGGAGTCTGCTGCTATTCCCGTGCTCCACCTGCTGACCAAGCACCAGGATGAAGCAATCCGTTCACTGGAAAGGATATTCTCTGAGTATAGCCCAGATATCGCCGTTCTGGCCGGATATAACAGGATCCTCCCGGCAGAATTTGTCGAAAGGCACAGGGAGAGGATCATAAATACCCACCCAGCACTCCTTCCCTGTTTTGGAGGGAAAGGAATGTACGGCCTGAATGTTCATCGAGCGGTCATAGTAAGCGGTGCAAAGTTCAGTGGCTGCACAGTGCACTTCGTCGATACAGGCGTCGATACAGGACCGATAATAGCGCAGGCAATTGTCCAGGTCTCGGATAACGATACACCGGAATCGCTTTCGGAAAAGGTGAAGGCGATCGAAAAACCCCTTCTCATCAGCACGATATCCCGGCTGCTGTATGATCCCTACAGGATAGAGGGAAAAAGGGTCATGTTCACCTGAGTGCAGCTCCGCTTCTGCTGGAACTGAAAAAGCGCCTGACGCTTGGTATGCTGTAAATTATGCCAATTACGCATGCGACCATGCACCATATCAACACAAATACAAGAAAGCCCAGCGTTGATGGATCGACAAGCTCCAGCCCTGCGAAATCATTGATGAACCAGTGCAGCGGAATGTCAACATAAAGGCCGAATTTCAGGTATCCAACTGCCAGTATTATCCCATCAACGAAAATCGGGAAGAGCTTTCCCCAGCTCCAGGCGCCGTAGTAAACATGAGCATAAGCGAAGATGCCGCTTGTTACAAGTATCAGGATAAGATCGACCACCCGGTTCCGGCCGCCATACCTGGATCTGTAGTATCCGGGTGCCACAAGATAGATGAAAAAAGCCTTGACGGGAGGAACAAGGTAACCTGGATGATCGCCAACTACTTTCGAAGGCTGCCTTACATGCATGATGAATGGAATGAAGGTGAGAATGCCGAGCGGAAGTATCCTGAAACCGAACTCTTCCACGAAAGGCGCATAAATGAGGGCAACAAAGCCCCCGTATGCTGCTGTAGTGACAGGCTGCTGGCCAAGAATTGGAATGCCGAAGGACTCTTCCGCTACCGTGATTATGAGCGATACGATGAGAAGAACCGGAGCCATCATTGAAAAGAAGCCGTTGGAACTGTCAATCGGCGATATTGACGAGTTGAATCCAGTTCCGACTGCAGCAAAGACAATAGCATAGCCAAGTATTATGAATATGACTACAAAGAGAAGGCTCGTTGAAGGAAGTTCAACAAGAAGCAAAAGGATGAAGAAGTATGGACTGACCTGCATCTTCAAGAAATCCTTAAGCGGCAGGCCGCCAAAGGAAACCAGGTATGCAAATGTCAGTATCAGCATCACTAGCGAAAGGAGATAAGTGAGGAGTAGGACATAAGAGAGGGCATTACGCCTCTTCCTAATCATTCTGATGGGATAGGCATGATCGCTGTTCTGGCGCTGGTCAATTGAATCAATACCGGGCAGCAAGATATACCGGCTAAAGATGCCTATTCAGGTATAAATAAGGATCTATTCCTCAAGGACGAACTTATACCCGTACTGGATAATACCGCTCTTGCCGTCTTCCCTTACCTTCCTGAAGACGTTCCTGACGCGTTTCCCGATCTCCAGTGCTTCATGATCTGCGTCGACAATCTGCCCTGTTATGGTGGGCCCTTCATCCAGTTTTATCAGTGCTAGAACGTACGGTCTCTGTCGCATGAATGCCGGTGGAGCGTCGTGCACGATTGTGTAAGACACAATCTCTCCTTTGCCGCTTAAGGATTTCTTGAAGATGCAGGTCAGTCCATAC
>JAMCPG010000007.1 GCA_023379845.1 Thermoplasmatota archaeon | reverse complement strand
TTCCAGAATGATAAAAAACCCGCCAAAAGCGGAAGAGAATTATAATTTAATAAAATATATAAAAAATATCTATGGAAGATCAGATTAGCTCTTCGAGTTCCTTTACCATTTCCGGATACTTAGCCTGAATGGCTTTCAGTATCTCCTCGACAGATATCTCTGTCATCTTAACTTCGGAAATTATGTCCACCAGCTTGTCGAGGTTCTCATCTGAGAGTTTTCCGAGCTTCTCCTTTGCAATCCAGTTTCTCAGGTGCTTTCTCTGGAACTTGTTTTTGACGAGCTTCTCGTATCTGTTCATCATTTCCTGGGAGAAGTCGTTTGCCTCGATTGCCTGCTTAGCGACATCAGCGGCATAGCTGCCAGAAACATAGGCGTTCGCAATACCGCCCCCTGTGATGGGATCTATGAGCCTGGCAGCATCCCCAACCAGGAGGAGACCGGGAAGAGTGAATTTGTCACGGACCTTCGAAACTGATACTCCACCAGTTATCTGCTGAATCGTCCTTCCCTTGGCGTACCCAGGATGGTTCTTAATCCAGTTGTCAAGATAGTTTCTAACATCCCAGCGATCGTTCATGGCAGATATAGTGACCCCTATCCCCACGTTTGCTTCCTTCTCACCTTTCGGGAAGACCCAGATATAACCTGCAGGCGCTACAGAGCCAAGGTAGAAATCTGTATAATCAACATCTGAATCAACACCGATCATGCGATATTCAATGCATGATATTATGTCGTTCTTAGCTAGGATTATAGACTTTAAGCCGGCCCATCTTCCAAACTCACTTTCGAAGCCGTCGGCTGCAATAACCATCTTTGCGTGTATGTCAACCATCTGCCCGTTGTGGCGAACCCTCGCTCCGGAAACTTTCCCATCCTCTTTAATAACAGAAAGGGCAGGTGACTTTACCCATACGTCTGCGCCCTCTTCCGCAGCAAGTGCTGCCATTTCCTTGTCAAACTTGTCACGTTCAATAACAAAACCGACTTCATTGCCGGCATTCTCGGCAGTCAGGGTAATTGGTCTCCTCTCGGATGGGCCGTATATCCTGGCCCCCTTGACCTCGTCAGATATCCAGTGGGCATTCGGTTTAACTCCATAATCGCTCATCCAGGCCCTGGAAACACCTTCGCCGCATCTGACGGGTGAACCTATATCTGGTCTCTTCTCAATCATCAATGTCTTAAGACCATGTCTTGCGGAAAAGCGTGCCGCGGAACTCCCTCCCGGGCCAGCACCTATAACGAGAACATCATAGTTTTGCATGGAACCACTCTGCCGTAATAGCTGCAGTGGGGCATCCCACAACGCAGAAACCGCACTTTATGCACTTATCTTCATGTATTTCTATTACTGTGTCGTCCATGAAAATTGCATCGGTAGGGCACATTCCAACGCAGGCTCCACAATAATTACAGAGCCCTCGGTCAACATCCATTTCAGTTTTAACTTTGAGTTCAACCATCTTATCACTCATTTCATGCGATCATATATGAATGATCGTGCTAAGGTCGCAATCATTATTAGTATATCTTATTTTTGTCTCATTTGAAGGCAATCCAGTAGTTCGGATATTATGTTTACTTACCTTTACCAACCTAATCTAGAAAAAAGCAAGATTATGTTGTTAATAAGAGCATATCCGTGTAGAGGTGTGAGAACGCACTCCGCATGTACATTCAAATCTAATCTTGAAAGAGCCAATATGACATTTTTATCATTTCAAGATAAATTTTCAACACGAATTTGATGGCCTTCTTAGATAGGCATGCTGATCTCTCTTAGAATTGCTGCATAAAGTAATTCTTCAGCGGCTGGATCTGGCTTTTCAATGGTACCTATCATTATCCTGCTTGTGCCAACATCAGCATAAATATTGCCGGAATCAGCGTGAAAATGTATAATCCCTCTGCCTTTATAATAGAAATGAAGTAGAGACCTTTCTTTCAACTCATGTATGCCCCTTATTCGTGATAAGATGTTTTCAAAGCCAAGCATATCTTGAGGAGTGGCATGCTTCATGCTACCTTATTATATTTCAAAATAAAAAAGGCAGTATGAGAATTGAATTGTTTATTCGTGAACGGCTGGCAAGATATATAAACATCAGGATATAGGATAGCTGGGATGGATGTGCGATATCAAAAACACTTAAAAGTGTCCCTTTAATACGGACTAGGAATGAGTTCAGTGGAGCATTATGATACTATAGTCCTTGGAGCTGGGACAAGTGGCTTGGCAGCTGGAGCTGCGTTGAAGAAGGCCGGTAAGAATTATATAATTCTTGACTCAAAGAAGGAGATCGGTAGACCTGTCAGGTCAACCGGAGCAGTATCATTGGAATGGGTGAAGAGAATTAATATGCCAACTGCAAGTGAAATTGTAAGCAGTGAGATACGGAGAATCAAGTTCACAACAGATCTAGGGAGAAGCGTCAAGCTCAAGTATCCTAACCCAGTTGGGATTGTCTACAATTTTGAGAAATATGAAAAATATCTGGCAACAAAATTTGCGGGCAATCTTAACATTCAACTGGAAACCAAGGTGCTTGACATTGGCAAGAATACAGTAAGCACTGAAAAAGGGGACTTTTCTGCAGACAGCTTCATTGTAGCTTTGGGACCTCAATCCCGTTTTGGCAAGAAGCTGGACAAACAGAATGTTCTTGTGGCTTATGAAGAGATCAGAAAGGCCCCAAAGAGGGATGATTTTGACATGATACTATGGTTCTCCGATATGGCCCCTGGAGGCTATTTCTGGGATTTTGCAAATGATGATGACACAAGAAAAATTGGTGTCTGTTATTATCCTGACAGCAGCAAGAAGCCAAAGGACGTACTGGATGCGTTCACGAAGAAATTTCCGGAGCTGGAAGGTCCAATGATAGAAACCATGGCACATCAGATACCACTGGCCAGACCTGCCGACGTGGTAACAGAGGAAAACCGTGCATATGTTGGTGACATGGTCAATGCTGTCCTGAACACAACTGCCGGGGGTTTGCAGGGGGCTTTCTGGAGTGGAACTGAGGCGGGAAACGCTGCCGCGATGAACGATTTATCAAGATATCAGGCAAAGTGGGATCAGGAAATAAAACCATGGCTATTGCGCCATCATAACATCCACAGGTTTATGCACAAGAATGGTGCAAGATCGATCAACAGGCTGATGCTCTATTCAAAATTCATGTCAGGAAAGAAGAAGCAGAAAATTTTTGGTGGATTATAGTAAGAGCTTATTGACACTGATCATATCTTTAGGACTGCAGCTTTCAGACATCTTCTCAAACTCGTCCTGCCCAGACATCCAGTTAAGCAGTGGTACCAGCGAATCCCTCAGATCCCTTCCCCTTTCTGACAGCCCATATACGACATTTGCGGGCTTGCCTTGATTAACCGTCCTGGTCAGAATCCCTCTGGCCGAAAGTTCCGATAGTGTCTTTGAAAGTGTTGATGGCGATATACCCTCAAGTTTTCGATATAGTTGATTGAACCTGAGATCGCCATATTCCCCAAGCATGGAGATGAGAAGAATTGCCCATTTCCTCCCTATAATATCTATAATTCCATCAAATGCGCATAAGCAGATTTTTTCATCGTTAAGAGAACTGTTCACTACGCTGAATTGGAGTTACTGATTTAAGTGCTTCGATTAATGTAGTTGATGATGAGCCTTTCCGCTTTTACTTCGATAAACGAGACAAAAATGACAGTTTTGCTAGAAGGAGGTTACTTTCTTCGGATTGGAAGAAGGCACTGTGGAACTGGAGTTCCTTTCTTTGAAAAGAGATATGAATCGGGCAAACCCTATTGTAAAGGATTGGTGATTTAATGAAGAGGCTGTTGTTTGTCTGTATAGAGAATGCAGGACGAAGCCAGATGGCTGAAGCATTCGCCAAAGCCGCGGGTTTTGATGCAAAGAGTGCAGGAACAATTCCTGCTAAAACTGTGAATCCGGATGTCATGAATGCCATGAAGGAAGTTGGCATCGATCTTGGTTCAAAAGTCCCCATGCTCCTTGACATGAATATGCTGAGCTGGGCCGATGCGGTCGTGACAATGGGTTGCTCAATCGAATCCGTATGCCCTGTTATCTTGCTGGAGAAAATGAACGTCAAGAAAATCGCCTGGAACATAGAGGATCCGAAGGGTAAGGACCTCAAGACTGTCCGAAGAATAAGGGACGAGATCAGGGACAAGGTTTACCTGCTTCTGAAGGAATTGCAATAGGAATAACGCTTTCTGATGGTACAGGCATACGATACACAGCTGGTTCTTTCCATAGTGGTATTTCTTGCCACGCTTCTCCTGGTACTGAAGAACCCGAGAAAAATAGGGATAGGTTGGTGGGCAATGGCAGGAGCCCTGGTCTGTTTTCTCCTTAATATTACAACGCTTGGTGATATTGTAGTCGTTTGGGGAATCGTTGGAAATGCTACCCTGACTTTTGTTTCAATAATAGTTATCACACTGCTGTTTGATGAGGCTGGCTATTTCGAATACATAGCGGCAAGAATTGCTAGATTTTCCAAGGGAAATCTATTCAGTGCATTCATTCTTTTCCTTCTGTTTGATGCCGTTATCGGGGCTCTTTTTGCAAATGACGGGGCCGCTCTCGTACTCACGCCGATAGCTATTTCATTTATCAAGGCAACCAGGATGGATTCCAAAAGTTCCATTGCCCTTATCATGTCGGTGGGTTTCGTTGCGGATGCTTCCAGCCTTCCACTTGTTACAAGCAATCTGGTGAACATAGTGTCTGCGACTTATTTCTCAATAACCTACCTGGACTATTTCGCGCACATGATAATACCGGACCTCGTATCTGTAGGTTCAAGTATACTTATTTTAACCCTGATTTACAGGAAGAGCATAAAGGGCAAATATAGAGTGGAGAATGTTTCCGACCCCGAACAGGCAATAAAAGACAGGCTGATTTTCAGGCTTGCCACTCCATATATCATGCTGATGATCACGGCATATTTCCTGACAAGTATATTCAGGATTGAAGTTGCGTTTGTTGCTGTCCCCGCCATGTTGCTATTGGTAGGTATATATTATGTCAGGAATAGAGGAACGGTTATTAATGCGGCAAAGGGTGCACCCTGGCAGGTGGTCATATTCTCCTTCGGGATGTATCTGATAGTTTTCGGCATGTCAAATGCAGGTCTTCTCCAGATAATTTCCTCTGCCGTAACCTATCTCACAAACCTCCAGTATCCGTTGAACCTGGTCATGCCCGGATATTTCTTTTCGCTCATGGCAGCCTTCATGAACAACATGCCTTCCGTCATGATCGGGAGTATTGCGATAGCACATATATCCGGAGGAACCTCCCTCATATATTCCAACGTCATAGGTAATGACATTGGACCAAAGTTCACGCCGATAGGCTCCCTGGCAACCCTGTTGTGGTTGCACACAATACGCTCAAAAGGCGGCGTGGTAATAGGTGCTTCTTACTACATGAAGATTGGATTTATTGTCGCCCTGCCTGTGTTGACCCTGACGTTGCTTTCGCTTTACGTTTAGGTATATTTGGAGAACTGCCCTTCCTCTGGATGTGGGCATAATAGTAACAATATTCTGATATCTGGCATATATCGCAGCGTGGACCGATAGGTCTGCATACCTTCTTTCCGAATTCAACCAGCCGGGGGTTGAACCCGATCCAAAGGTCCTTCGGGACCATTTTTGAAAGTTCGCGTTCGACAACCGCAGGATCTTTGCTGCGAGAAATTCCAAGCCGGTTGCTGATTCTCTGCACATGTGTATCGACAGCGATGGCCGGAATCCTGAATGCGTCTGCGAGCACAACATTTGCGGTCTTCCTCCCAACGCCCTTGATCCTTGTAAGGTCTTCAATGTTAGGCGGCACTTTTCCTGCATATTCATTCAATATCACTCTGGCGGCGTTTATGATTCTTGGTGCCTTAACATTGCTAAATCCGACTCTCCTTATAATTTCCAGGACATCTTTCTCTGGTGCGGAAGCAAGTCCTTCAGCATTCCGGTATTTGTTGAACAGCTTGCGGGCAGCAGCATCAGTAACCTCATCCTTTGTCCTGTGCGACAGGATTGTTGTTATGAGCACCCAGAAGGGATCGGAAAACTCGAAGTGGTGCTCCGGGCTCTGGTCCACTATATGCGAATATATTGTCCTTATGTTTGCCTTTACAAGAGCCTTCGTCATTGTGATCAGATGAGGTTCAGCTTCCTGCCAGCCTTTTCGAATGCCTCTACAGTCATCATTATGTCGTTCTCGCTGTGAAGCGCCGAAGGCATCAACCTAATACGCGATGTGCCCTGGGCAACCGTCGGATAGACTATAGGTGATGCAAATACGCTGTGTTCCTCGTAAAGAAGCCTGCTTAGGTCAAGGGTATCTTTTTCCTTGCCTATCATGACTGGGGTGATAGGCGTCTTACTGTTGCCGGTGCTGAATCCAATCTTGGATAGTTCAGATTTCAGCAGGGATGAATTGTGCCAGAGTTTCTTCAGGAGTGAATCATCCTTCTCCATGATTTCAATGGACTTCATCACAGCGCCCACCTCGGCGGGATCAAGAGCGCTGCTGAACAGGAATGGTCTTGACTTCTGCTTCATGAGTGCCATGAGATCCTGGCTTCCAGCTACAAATCCACCCATTGCCCCTATGGCTTTTGAAAATGTTCCCATCTCTATGTCCACCTTCCCTGCAAGGTGAAAATGATCAACTATTCCACGACCGTGGTCGCCAAGAACGCCCTCACCATGGGCGTCGTCTACATAGGTCATTGCGTCAAATTCCTCACCCAGTTTCACCATTTCCGGGAGAGGTGTTATGTCGCCATCCATGCTGAATACACCGTCAGAAATTATCATGGCTTTCTTCCCCTCGCTCCTGTGGGCAGAAAGCTGTTTTCTCAGGTCGTCCATGTCAAGATGTTTGTACACTACCCTCTTAGCACTTGAAAGCCTTACGCCATCAATTATACTGGCATGGTTCAGTTCTTCACTGAAGATTAAGTCCTCCTTTCCGACAAGAACGGGGATAGCGGCAATGTTTGCAAGCAACCCTCCCTGGTATACAACAGACGACGGCATATGCTTGAAGGCTGCAACTTTCTTCTCAAGTTCCTCGTGAATGGACATTGTGCCTGCAATTGATCTCACTGCTCCTGCTCCCACTCCATATTTCTTAATCGCATCAATCGCAGCCTGCCTGACATCAGGATGATTTGCCAGCCCGAGATAGTTATTTGAGCACATGTTCAAATACTGCTTGCTGCCAATCTTAACCTTTGGACCCTGGGGCCCGTCAAGCGTCTTTATCGGTATCAGCCGCTTATTCTCATCCAGCGCCTTTAGTTCATCCCAAACCCATTTCATACCTGCCATAGCATGATAAGTGGTAGCTTTTTGATTAAGTTAACCGTTGAAATGAGTGAAAACTGTTTTCAGGTTATGTTCCAAAAACTTATGATTACTGCAGAAGGTGTCAAGGTGCGGTGCATTATGGAAGAACAGACGAGGTGCATTGCCTCCACTAAAGTAGAAGAATGTATCAACCAAGGCATAGTTTGACCGGAAAGCTTTCATGGAGATAGGGTTGTCATGGAAGTGGGTTCGTATCGCGATTGTATCTTTTAGCTCAAAAGGAATATATCCGCTTGAGCCATTTCTTTGGCATGGAAAATATTCTTATCACCGGCGCTTTTGGTCAAGTTGGTACCGATCTGATCCTTGCACTTAAGGAAAATAAACCCGGTGCCACAATTGTTGCAAGCGACATCAGGATCCCCGAAAAGCCTAAACCCGGTATTCAGCAGGTAGTCCTGGATGTAAGGGATCAGGAAGAGTTACGGAAGACTATCTCCAGATATAATATCACAAAAATATACCATCTTGCATCAATTCTTTCTGCATCGGCAGAAAAAGATCCGTTCCTTGCCTACGACATCAATATTAATGCCACTTTTGGGCTTCTTAAAACAGCCTATAAGGAGCATGTCAGGTCCGTGATTATCCCAAGCAGTATTGCCGTCTATGGCCCAGGAATTTCAAGAGATATGGTAGGCTCTGGAGTCCCAACGGTACCGCAGACAATGTACGGAATATCAAAAGTCACAGGCGAGCTTCTCGGCAATTATTTCAGCATGAAATTCGGCCTGGACGTGCGCGGTGTAAGATTTCCAGGACTGATAAGCTATGAGACGGTCCCCACGGCCGGTACCACAGACTACGCGGTTGAAATGTTCATCAAAGCTGTCGAAGGTAAGCCTTATTCCTGTTATCTTCGTCCTGACACCTTCCTGCCAATGATGTACATGCCTGATGCAATGACTTCCCTCCTCATGCTTTCAGATGCAGATTCAGGGAGGCTCAAGAACAGGATGAGTTATAACGTGGCGGCTTACAGTTTTTCCCCTGAACAGCTTGCAGCTGCAATAAAACGTCATATACCCGGCTTTGAAGTCTCTTACAATGCAGATGAGAGGCAAAATATTGCAGACGGATGGCCTAGGTCGCTTGATTCAAGCGAAGCTATGAGAGATTGGGGCTTTAGCCCTCAATATACATTCGACGCAATGGTCTCGGATATGATATCAAACCTTCAGGCAATAAAAGGCAGGAGACAAAATGCAGTTTGACTGGACATTTCTTAAAATGTCACATTCAGACCCGCTTATAAAGACTTTTAAGGGTGGCACCATGGAACGGGCGTCGCCTGCCAGGTCGCTTTCAAACGTACTTGATTCCAGATCAATGGTATCCATGGTATCTCTTGTAAGCTACCTGCGCAATTCAAAGGATCTTTTCATCCTGAAGGAGCCAGTCATAGCGTTTGCGGGTCAGACACTATCCACGCTGCTTGTATCCAGGAATAAGGAGATACATAATAACATGGAAATCGCAGTCTCCGCAGACACGGAGACGACCAAATGGTACATGTCAAATGTCTTGAGGGCGATGAAGATAAACTTCAGCATAAAGACTAGCGAGCATATTGAAGCCGAAGATCTTTTGAGCGACTCAGATTATGCCCTGGTCATAGGAGATGAAGCGCTAAAGGTGTTCTCTAGCAGGTTGACAGTTGTACTTGATATTGGTTATGAGTTCATGAGGATTTTTCAGATGTTCCCCTTGTATGCCGTAAGCGTTTACAGGGAAGGGAAACCGGATATCTCGGAGGAATGGATATCTAATGCAGATAAATACAAGGATATAGCCGCTCAGGAACTTGCGTCCAGATTGGATATTTCTCCTATTCTGGCAAGAAGGTATTACGGGAATGTAAGGTACCATGAAGACGAAAGCACCAGAAACACACTTTCGTTTGTGGAAAAGAGCGTAATGGCTAATTCAACCTAAAGTAACTCCCTTTTTTCACAAAAACATAAGAGGAATCTTCCGGAGCCATGGCAGCGTGTGATGCCATAGACGAGCTTTCATGTCCTTTTGCGAGGCAAACGATTGTACCTGTTCCTTCTAATTATGTTATATTTATTAGAGTGTTTTGCCTTACCTTCGCATGTTTGAAGATAAACTTCAAAAAGCAAAGGAGTCGTTCACTTTTGATGATGTCCTTCTAATACCATCCAGAACCTCGGTTGAACCAAAGAATGCAGATGTTTCCACTAAATTCTCCAGGAATATAAAGGTGAAAATACCAATTATTAGTTCGCCGATGGACACGGTGACAGAGGTAGAAATGGCTATTGCAATGGCAAGATCCGGTGGGCTTGGGATTGTCCACCGTAACCTCACGGCAAACAGCCAGATGAACATGGTTGCTGCTGTCAAGAGAGCCGAGTCCTTGAAGATAAGGAACGTACTGACAGTTGAACCAAGCACCAGCATCAAGGACGCACGTGCTTTAATGCAGGAGAAGCATGTCGCAGGACTTCCGGTGATTTCTTCCGGCAAGCTTATTGGTATCGTAACCAAGAGAGATATTGCCCTTGTTGACGAAAGCAAGAAAAAGGTAGAGGATGTGATGGTCAGGGATGTTATCTATGCAAGGGAGAATATTTCCATGGATGAGGCGCAGCAAATTCTCTATGATAACAGGATAGAGAAGCTACCCCTTGTGGATAATTCAGGCAGAGTGGTCGGCCTAATAACGGCAAAGGACATAGTCACTAGGCAGAAATTCCCTGATGCAAGCAGGGATGAGGAGGGAAAACTGCTGGTTGGAGCTGCGATCGGGCCTTTTGACATAGAGAGGGCAAAGATATTGGAAAAAGCGGGCGCAGACGTCATAGTTATAGATACGGCACACTGCGATAACCAGAATGTGCTGGATTCAATAAAGAAAATAAGAAAGGAACTATCCGTGGATCTTGTTGCAGGCAATATAGCAACGGGAAAGGCTGCACAGGATCTTATTTCACTCGACGTGGATGGACTCCGAGTTGGAATTGGCCCGGGTTCAATCTGCACAACAAGGATAATAGCAGGAGTCGGAGTTCCGCAGCTTACGGCTATATCCGAGGTGGCAGATGTCGCCTCGCAACATGGAATTCCGGTTGTAGGGGACGGCGGAATCAGGTTCTCCGGCGACATTGTAAAGGCAATAGCAGCAGGAGCCGACAGCGTAATGATAGGATCGCTGCTTGCGGGCACCGAGGAGAGTCCAGGAATGGAAATGATCCTCAATGGCAGGAAGTATAAGTCTTACAGGGGAATGGGCTCGATTGGTGCAATCCAGTCCGGTCTTTCTGACAGGTACGCAAAGCTTGGATCCAGTAAATTCGTGGCTGAGGGTGTCGAGGCTGCCGTGCCTTTCAGGGGAAAAGTAGAGGAAGTACTTTTCCAGATGATTGGCGGGCTGAAATCCGGAATGGGTTACGTGGGTGCAAAGAATATAAATGCCCTTAAGACCGAAACAGGCTTTGTGAGGATCTCTCCGAACGGGTTGAAAGAAAGCCATCCACATGACATAAAGATCATGATTGAGCCTCCAAATTATCAGCTCTTCCAGCTCTAGAGATTAACCAGTTCAAGGCCTCGGGTGGATACAACCTGTTCGATCCCTTTATCTTTTATCTCTCTTCCAATAGATGCGATCCTGTGAAAGTTTTCCCTGAAGACCTCTTCGCGTTTTGGGCTTCTGAGGATTGCCGCAGGGTGGAATTGCGGTATAATAAGGTATTCTCCAAGCCTAAGTATTTTCCCATTCATCTCCGTTACTTTGCCTGTTCTGAATTTTAATACGGCACATAGAGCAGAAATTGCCGTGTTTCCCATAGGCACAATGACTGCAGGCTTAAGTAGCGTTATCTCCCTTGCCAGGTAAGAGCTGCATGCCTTTATGTGCTCGGACCTTGGAGCCTTTCCGAACGGAGGCTTGCACCTTACAGAATTAGTTATGTAAAGATCTTTCCTGCTTAATCCACATTGCGCGAGGACCCTGTCAAGAAGGGCGCCACTGCGCCCCACAAAGGGGAGGCCCTCAATGTCTTCCTTGGTGCCAGGTGCCTCTCCTATAATCATTATGTTTGCATTTTGGTCTCCGAAACCGCAAACGGATCTTCGCCTGGAATAGGATAAATCGCAGTTCTTGCAGTTTGAAATTTCGTAACAGAGCTGCCCAAATTCGTCCATTGGCGATTGGATGCGTACGATTAGTATAAAATTTTGTGGAAAGTTACCTCGTAGCTTTAGAGCAGGATGAAGCTATCAGACCAGCTGAATGCTGTAGTCCTTTCCTTCCCATCTACCTTCCTCTGGGTAGAAGAAGGTGAAGTCAAGCCGGTTCGCCTTCATCAAACTGGCAGGCATGTGCACAGAATAGAAGTTGAAGCCAACATGTTCAGATTGTATATCAACAGGATCCTGCCAACCATTTGTGCCAATGTGCAGAACGAAGCTCTGATAACGAAGTATCCTGAGTTTGAAATCCTTTCTGCATTTCCTGATCCTTCGTCCAGGTTTCCAGACCTCGACTTTTTGCGGATGGGAAGCATTCACCGAGTACCTCGAATATACTTCGTCAACCTGGTCAAACGGCTTTCCTTCCTTGGCAGAGGCTAGCAGTTTGATATATTCAGCATGTGCCCATGCAAGAGGTCTCGCGGATCCAGTGTGCCTGCCAATAAACAGGTGTTTCTCAGGTATGCTTGGTGAATCCCACACCTGTTCGGATAGCATTGCACAGGTTGAGCAGAATTTCTCCAGTGCTTCAATATAAGGGGAAGGATCGGATCCACATGCAATTTCATAGTGACCCCTTTCGCCCGTGAGTAGAGGCCAGCCCCGTCCTATTCCATAGCCAACGAATGGAGATCCATCCTCCCTCTCACCATAGCCGTCATGGTTATACCTGTGCCATGTCGGTCCAAAAGGCGTTTCGACCTTCAATATCTTATCAATCACTTTAACCGAATCAACGATAAGCGGATCATCAGGTCTCATAATACCATACCTGACCAGTTCCAGGAAACCTCCGTCAACCACTTCAGACGCCCTGAATACGTTGTTATTTCCGGCAGGAAGGTTGGCTATCTTCAGGTAGGAAGATTCTATTTCCGGGAAGTCGTCCGGGGAGTAAGGTGAGGCCGGAAGGATCCTGATGAAGTGCCTCCTGATTCCCGGCACAAGTGTTCCATCATGCGTGACGGTCCATTCTTCTATATGACTGTAAAGAAAGTCAGCGTAGTCTTCGAAAAGCGATGCCAGCTTGTTGTCGGAATGCATCCTTGCGATGCTTGCAGCGCATATCATTGCTGTTATGTTGGAAGCCAGCGTAGATGGCGAATAGCCAGAAGCTTCCTCCCAGCGTTCCTGCTGGGTTACCGGGCCTTTGGTTATAAGATACTGTGCCGCCTTAAGTACCATGAAATATGGATCATAAGAATTGATCCCCGCCTTCAGGCATCTCCATGCTAGTATGATGGCAAACGCGGTTTCGTCCAGCTGTATACCCCTCCAGTATGGTTCTCCATTCAGCCAGAAATTCTGTGGAAAGCCTCCATCAGGCTGCTGAGAAGTAATGAGAAATACGAGAGCATTCAGTGGCGTTTGGCGGTCTCCCGCTGCGAGGAGGGCGGTGGCACTGTTGTACATGTCGCGGCTCCATACCAAGTGATAACCGCCTTTATTTTCGTCTCCGGCTTCCTGCCCCCACGGAATGGAAAGCGATGCTATTATTGCACCTTCGTAGACCTTATCCTCATGACTCAGGAGAACATTGTAAGAAGATCTGTATAGATTCCCGCCGTCATGTGATAACGAATCAAGAGGAGTTAGATGATCCTGCGCACGTTCCCACTGCTCCGAGAATCTTGAGCTTGATTTTTCAAAAGGTGTGATCGTGCTTTGGATTGCTTTCAGGATCGCGTTATTCCTGCTTCCGCCGAATGCAATGCTGACCGTAAAGTCGCTGATGCTTTCATGAGCTATTTCGGCAGTGAGGGCAATGTTGCCGTCCGTTGCGGTAGTGAACTCATACTTCATGTCAAGGTTCCTGGATATGTCGGTCCAGCCATCGCTGAAACCGACGAATCCGGCTGAAGATTTCGTAAATTCTGCGGTGGATGATATCGCCATGTGGACCCCATCTTTATCTGCGCAAAGGAAGTTCTTTCCGTTGACGTTTATTACAGACCCATTATTGTGCTTACCTTCGCCGCCAAGATGCGGTGCACACAGGATATAGACTTTCAGCTTTTCGGGTGTTTCTGACATTATACGATAATGTATGATAACAGACGAAATATGCGGATCAGTTATCACTTCTTTTTCGATTGTGTACAATGATGTCTCCGGCCCAGATTTTATCGAATATCCTGCAGAGTATTTATCCATCCTTGAAGTGACGTTTGGAAGTCTTTTCTCCTCATCAAAAAAGGACTCCCCGTCTGTGATAAGAAGCTCAAAATCACGAATCTGTGGTGTATCTACGCTTGGGTAATATATCTCAGTTACAATGCCTTTCCAAAGTGTGAACCATATCCTGCTCGCAGTGTTATATGATGTTCCCACCCCTTCTTTGTCTCCGTGTGTCCAGCGGGGTTCTATTCCAGGCGCCCCAAAAGCTTCAGTCATATTTATCGCAGGACGTATAATGGACACTCCGTTATGTATATTTCTAAGTTAGCGGTCTGAATTGCATGTATCGAGAGAACGGACAGAGAAAATATATCCCACGTTGATCTTGTGTATCTTATGGAGCAGGGACTTTACAGGAGCAGGACTGAGATACTCGAATTCTTCAACTCCCATGGATTGATAGTCGAGAAGGAAGCCCTTGAGCTTATCCTTGCCAACAACACCGGTCAGATGATCAACCGCCTTATCACGCGAGAAGTCCTTGAAACTGGCTTCCTTTCAGTCAGAAACATCAGGGATCTGATGAACCTGCCACTGGAGTCATCGGACAGGAAATTTGAGATATATCTGCCGGACATAAAGGTCAGGTCCTCTGCAGAGGATTTCAGGGGTTATTTCCTCAGCAGATACCAGAAGATCAGGAAGATACTTTCAGCCTCGAGTGCCATGCGTGGTACAGTCGATATTGCAAGCCTGAAGAAGCCAGGATTTGAGGCGCGTGAAGTAAAGATTGTGGGCATGGTAACTGAATCCGGTGTAACGAAAAACGGCCATAAACGGTTGCTTGTTGAGGACATGGATGACTCTATTGAGGTCATCTTGATGAAGAGCAAGAAGTCCTTCGATGAAATCATACTTGAGGATGAGGTTATAGGCATCGTGGGAGGATTATCATCCAAGGGTGATCGCAGAACCATTTTCGCTAATGAGATTGTGAGGCCGGACATACCTTTCAGGGTTATAGATGAGGAGAAGGCTGATCCCGTCTACGTTGCATCCCTATCCGATATCCATGTGGGAAGCAAGACTTTCAGAAAGGGTGATTTCATGAAAATGGTAAGCTGGCTGAAGGCTTCCGACAATGATTCCGGCAGGATCAAATACCTCATATTGAGCGGTGACGTGGTCGATGGTATCGGGGTCTATCCCGGCCAGGATTCCGATCTGGAGATACTCGACCCCATGGAGCAGTATGGCAGGCTATCCGAGTATGTGAATCAGGTTCCAGAAGACATCAGCGTCTTCGTCATGCCCGGGAACCATGATATTGTGAGACTGGCAGAGCCGCAGCCAGTTCTGCCGTCAGAACTCAAGAAACTATTCAACCAGAATGTATACTTTCTTCCAAATCCATACAACCTTGTTCTGGAGAACAAGAATGTTTTGATTTACCATGGGATGTCGCTGAACGATATGGTGGAGCTTATTCCCGGAATGAATTTCAGCACAATTGGAAAAGCGGTCGAGGAGCTTCTTCGTAGAAGGCATCTCGCCCCTAAATACGGCGGGAAAACACCCTTGATTCCATCGGCCAACGATTATCATGTGATAGAGACGGTTCCAGACGTCTTCATTACCGGACATGTACATTCCCACGCAATGGGAAATTATAAAGGCGTGAGATATGTGAATTCTTCAACCTGGCAATCCCAGACCGAGTACCAGAGGATGATGAATTTCAGCCCGAACCCATCCATGATGACACTGTTCGACCTCAAGTCCAAAACAACTATAATCAGGGATTTCAAGACATAAGTGTCGGACCTTGGTTCAATCCATTGATCCAGCCTAAAATGTCTTCCTGATAATCTCTTCTATCTCCTTCTGGAAAACAGATGCGAAGTCCTTGATGGCCTCGTCCTTTACAGACTCAGGTGCAGCCAGAAGACTAAGACTGGCAGTCACCTTAGCCATTTTTGCCATTGAATTGTACTCCATAAGTTTCGCCTCCATATACATTCTGAGCCCTTCGGAGATGCTCTTCTTTATCTCGGCGTTCTGGTTAATTTCCTTGCGCAGATATTCCTTGATCAGGTCTTTTATGATATCCCTGATCGCTTCAAAATATAGCTCTTCCGAGGGTAACGAACTTACGATATTTTTGAGCCGGCTTTCTATTCTTTCATCCACGCTTATCGGTATTTCATTGGTGCCCGATAATTAAACTTTTACTCCTTATCTTCCTCGTCGGAAAAGATCTCAACACCAAAAATCTGCTTAAGCCTCATGTCTGAAAATAGTGAAAGAGAAGCCCACAGATCGGGATGGTTGGCTTCATCCGGGTCATCGTTGAGAGTGTCAAGAATGCACTGTCTGGCAGAGATGGAGGAATCCCCTTTATCAACAGGAGTCTTCAGGATGGTATCTTCCATCCACCTCAGGAATTCAGCGGTAGCGTCCAGGTACCGGTGCATCTCCGTTTCGCTCAGATCTTCCTCCTTCCCAAACGGTGTTATTGCCTTGGAGTATTTTGATTCGATCATGGCGACTAACGAATTGCAGTCCATATAATCCGCAATTAGATGAAAAGCTATTAAACTTTTTGTGGACAGGTTAGGTAAGTTGTTGGATGAAAGACAGGGCTTGAAATATAAAAACCTCTTATTATTGGTCTAAACGGCAGGCTCATTCCTGTGAAATTGACTTTGTGGGGCGTTTAAGTGCCGCTTCTTCTGTAATGTCAGGGGTAGGACGTATCAGAATGCCTGAAATATTATCGGAACCGTCCACCTCATTTGCTCTCATTATCATGCTTTCCAGAGAATCATGACAGGACATTGTCGACATTAGTGTGGTCGCCATAATGCTGTCGTCATATGCTTCCCATAAGCCGTCGCAACAGAGCAGGATCGAGTCGCCGCGGAAGAGGCGTAACCTGTAAATATCTGGGGTCGGGTCATCCTCAAGCCCTATTGCCCTCGTCATTTCGTTTTTTCTCGGATGTATCTTGGCTTCCTCTTCCGTTATGATCCCCTGATCGGCGAGAAGCTGTACATAAGAGTGATCCGCTGTCCTGAAGCTGCGTTTTCCTGAATTGAATATATAGAGGCGGCTGTCCCCTACGTTTCCGACATAGAGTTCTGAACCATTTGAATAAGCTATCACGAGAGTCGTACCCATCCTGGCGTTTCCGTTTCTCCCTGCATAGGCAATTAAAGCATCATTGGCGTTCTGATATATTCTCTTTATCGAATTGATAATTTCGAGCGGAGACATGTCCTTGCTCAACATGGAGGTGCCAATGTGCCTTGCCTCATTTACTGACAGTTTGCTGGCGAGTTCACCGCGATCCATACCACCCATTCCATCTGCCAGTGCGCAGAAAAATTCACCATGGCTTTCCGTTTCACTTTCAAGCGAGGAGAATATCAGGCATATTGCATCTTCGTCTCTTTCGCGTGTTTTACCCTTGATTGTCATCATTGCACTGTCTATTTGCATTATCCCACCCTGTAGTATGAGAATGTTCCTTCCCTGAGATCCGGCCTGAGGGATATGATATCGCCCTCGTTAATCACACTTCTTATGACCTTCTGGGAAAGAGATCCTGTTTTTTTCTGGTATACAACCCTCTTTCCGTATGGATAGACAACGTATCCTTGGGTCCTGGAATCATACTCGATGGTTCCAATCCTGGATCTTTCGGTTTTTCCTCGCTCTGATATGGTGATGACGTTGTCATGTATCATGTAGTCACCGAAAATAGAAGCAGGAATATCAGCGTGGCTGTAAATCTGGAATTTATGGTCCTGATCGAGGTGGCAGATATATCCCATATCTGTAACGATATATTCTCCAGAAAGAGAGAGGAAATCTGCAATGAAGTGGAATGCTGACTGGTACCGTTCACTTGGCTTGAGGCTCGTTGCCTTGACGATTATGTCAAAAATCTTTGGATTGCATAATGGCTTTACTTCGGAATCAAGATATTTCCTCGTGATGAACTCCACTCCAAACTTCTCCCTCATTTCGTCGTTATCCAGGAACTTGCCAGTGATCATGGAACACATCAGTGCGCCGATTGAATATGTGTCATAAGTCGATGATGCCTTTATCTTGTCCTCCGAGTCTAGCTCCGGCGGATGATAACATGGCACTCCAATCCTGTCGCTATGAGTGAAGAATGAAGCCGAGACCTTGCTCGCGAGATGCTTGGATGTACCGAAGTCAATGATCTTTGGTATCTTCTTGGTCAGGACGATATTACCCGGGTTCAGATCCCTGTGGAATATCTCATGAAGGTGTAGGTAGTTTACCGAGAAAAGCAGGTTAAGAGATATTCTTATCAGTTCCTCCTCGCTGAATTTTGTTCCCTCCTTCCCCTTTGTCGCCAGGTAAGAGTTAAGGTTTCTCCCGTCAGCATATTCCTCTGCTAGAAAATGCTGCCCGCCCTCCCTGAAGTAATCAATGTATGCCACCACCCCCGGAAAAGAAATTTCAGAAAGCACCCTGCTCTCAGCCTCTATCTGCTTTATAGATTCCTTGATGCTCTCACGCTTCTCAAGTTCGCTTTTTGACTCCTCATCGAATATCCTGGGAACCTTCAGCACGACAGGTATGTTCTTGAGAACATCCTTGCCTCTGAAGACATATGCGAAGCCACCAGCCCCCAGAAAATCGGGGTTGTTCTTCTTGGATGGTATCAGGGAGACGTCATACCTTCCATGTATGAATCTCGCAGCACCGGTTCTTCTGCCGATTGAAAGGACCGATGGAATCCTGGATGTGTACGAACGTGCAAAACGGTAAACAGGCTCATAAAATACAAGCGCAGTAATGATTATTGAAAGAGAGGAAACCTCGGTTGAGCTTGGTGTCCATACGTTGGCAATCTTGATTGAAAGCAGATAAAACACAGCAAGGAAGAACAGAACAATTATTACCGTGAATAGAAAGAGGTTGAACTTCCTGTACCCGAGCGTGACTGTAAAAAATATGCCGAGTGCAGAAAGCGCCAGGTAGACGGGTACTATTTCTATCTTTGAAAAGGATATAGAAATGCTGCCTGTTCCGCTGCTAACCATAACATCCCAGAAATCCTTGAAGTCATGTGAGAGCGCACCAATGTTTCCGAATGCCATTCCTAATGTAATGATCAGGCTTATCGATGGCATGATGTATTTTCCCTTACCCAGCAGGTCGAACGATGTCCAAATGTTCCTGGAGCCCTCGCGGAAAACTTTATAATTATATCCAAAGACCCAGAACGTAAACAGGAGAAGCATTGTTAACCAGACCACGTCCTGGCTGAAATTTCGGTAAATAATGTAAAAGCCGAGGAAAGCCAGGCCGACGAGAAAGGCATTTATGATCCCCGTCAGGACAGACCTGTAGCGGACCCTGAAAACCATAACCATGATTCCGATCGCGAGCAAAGTTATCGCATAGAAGAAGACATAGCCGGAAGCCACTGTATCAAGATAGAATATACTGGCACTATAAATCAGGAAGGTGGCGGCGATAGGTGACAGCGTTCGAAAAGTAAGCACCTTGATCTCGTTCTCTTTCCTGGTTTCTCTCGTTGGAAGTAATATAGAGAAGGCGGCAAGAATCAAAACACCGCTCCAGACTGACATCAAGCTTATAAGATCAAGAGTTACGGCAATTATGAAAATTGCAACAGCTGCTATGACAAACCAAAGATTCTTCTTGAGGTAAGATTCCCTGGCGTCCTTGTCCCTCAAATTGCCCGGAAGATCGAACAGGTAGGTGGGCAGGAGAGCAGCAAAGAGCGGGATCTCATATAATGAACCCAGTTCTGCTGCGATGAACAAGAATGCAATGAGAGAAGATACGAATGCGAATAGTATGAAGATTGCTCTGTTTAAGGGCTTATAATCAACCGCGGTTGTCGTTGACTTGTACCCCTTGTTGGCAAATGCCACAATAACGACTATAATTCCCAGTATAAAGTCCGCGAGGAAAAGAAGTATCTGAAAATAGTGTGAAATGTACTCTGCCCTCAAAACGACCGTCTGGAGCATGTTCAAAAGTATCAGGAAAAGGGCAATGCCAGACATAGCGGTAAAGAGGTAAACTTCAAATGGAAATTTCCTCATCGCGCTTCCTCCTTCGCGTTCAAGGGCCCATTCTCTCTCGAATAAGCTCCTTGTGGTATCTCGACCTTGAATCTTATCAGGGAGTTTCCCTTTGGATCCAGCGCGAGGCCAATCTCGTCCCCGTCGGCGAGTTGCAGTTTCTTAAGGTTCTCAAATCTCTTCCCGCCTATCGCATGACCATTTAAGGACGAACCATTCAATGTTTTCTTGTCACGTATATAGAAGTGACCGTTTTCTAATGTGAACACAACGTGTTCTATATTCACATACTCCGAATAGTGGACCCTGATCACATCCTTTCGGCCAAACGTGTAAGGAAATTTATCAATCTTAATTGGCAAACCGGCTTCTGGTATGAGGTTTATGAAAGCCGTCTCTCCCATATTCTTAAAGTTGCTGAATATGTGCCCACAGATCGGACATCTCTGTCTCGGTGTTGATAACGTGAATCCACAGTTAGGGCATTCTATCTGTTTCCTGGTTTCGTGTTGTGAGGAATCTTCTAGCTGGAGTTTCTGCCCATCCATTCTGCAGTAGATGGAATCGTCGAAGTATGCTCGAAGGCAAAGCGGGCAGACTTTTCTTGGACCTGCCGGTGCGGGTTCCTGCTGTTCCTTTTTTCTCCAGATCATCTATGCTTAGCCGTAATATTCTACTTCGATTATAGATTTATCCTTTCAAGGTTCGTTAAGAATGGGTATACTGATCTGCCCTGCAAGCTGCCAGAAATATTGAAATTTGGCAATAAGGATTCATGGGACAGTCAGTATCCCAAGCCCCTGCATGGCAAGCAGCATGTATTGGATTGCAAAACCAGCCACTAGAAGCCCGAATATCCTTGTGATGGCCTTCATGCTCTTTGGGCCCATTATTTTCAATATCCTTTCGGAGAGGCTGAAAAAGACAAAAACAATTATAAATAGAAGGCCAACTGAAATAATGGTTAGTATCTGGTCTGGATAGAATGGCCTGCTCATGAGTATGATCACAAGCGATATAGCCCCAGGTCCGGCTAAAAGCGGTGTAGCCAGCGGAACAATGCCTGCATCCAGTTCAACGTTTCCACCCTGTGATTTCGGACGGTCACCCTCCCTGACCATCTGAATACCCATTATCAGCAGAATGAGACCCCCGGCAAGCTCAAGTGCCTCGGTGCTGATTCCAAAGAAGAGGAGAATGTATCTGCCAACCAGTGCGAAAAAGAGGAGTATAATGAAACCATAGAATGATGCGTCCTTGGTTACAGTTTTTCTCGCTTCCGGCGTCATTCCAGATGTCATGCCAAGAAAAAGCACTAGCGCACCGAACGGGTCAATCACTACAAAAAGCGGCATGAACACTGCAAGAAACGCATAAATGAAGCCCAGAGACACGTTGTTGCATAGATGAGGCATATTTATTGTTACTGGAACCTAAAATTTTCTCTCGTTGAAACCTTATTTTTCAGCCTTGAAGGCCGTATGACAAGCATTATTATTGAACGAATGATGATCCCGCAATGCGTGTTCTTATCCTTGGTATTGATGGATATATAGGGTGGCCGCTTGCACTTCATCTGCTTGATCGGGGAAATGAGGTGTCAGGAATGGACAACTTTTACACAAGAAAGAGGGTGAAAGAGGTCCATTCCAATTCTGCAATCAGAATCGGTTCTATGAAGAACAGGATCAGGAAAGTTAAGGAGCAGACCGGCAAGGAAATAAGCTTCATACGGGGAGATGTGAGTGACCCGGATCTGATGTATGCAGCAGTAAAAGCAACCAGGCCGGAGTGTGTTATCCACCTCGCGGAACAGCGATCAGCGCCATACTCCATGATAGGATTGAAGCAGGCCTCCGAGACGCTTCAGAAAAATATGATAGGCACCATCAACCTGGTTTATGCCCTCAAGGATCATTCCCCGAATTGCCACCTGATCAAGCTTGGAACCATGGGTGAATACGGTACACCCAACATAGATATTCCAGAAGGATTTTTCGATGTTGAATACATGGGTAGAAGAGATTATCTGCCATTTCCTCGGAATGCAGGATCATGGTATCACTGGTCCAAGGTACACGACTCAAATAACCTCATGTTCGCAAACAAGGTCTGGGGCATTCCCGTCACTGACGTGATGCAGGGAGTTGTGTATGGTACACGGACCGATGCCCTTACAAGACACAGGTCGAGCACGCGCTTTGACATCGACGAGGTCTGGGGAACGGCTCTCAACAGGTTCTGCGCACAGGCTGTGGCAGGCCTCCCTATTACACCTTATGGAAAAGGCGGGCAGACACGTGGCTTTCTCTCGCTGGATGATAGTATACAGTGCCTCACAATTGCGGCAGAAAATCCGCCGGATGCTGGTGAATACAGGGTATTCAACCAGTTCGACGATTATTATTCTGTAATGGATCTAGCAATGGAGGTCAAGCGCATATTCGACCAGAAACACACTAATCCGGCCGTTATACAGAACGTGCCGAATCCAAGGATAGAGAAAGAAGCTCATTATTATAATCCTGAAATGAAAAAGCTTCGTGAGCTTGGTTACAGGCCGCGCAGGAGCCTACAGGATGGAATATCGGAAATGATCAAGGACCTGGAAAGACATAAAAAGACAATTCTATCCCTGAAAGACGTTATAATGCCGCGAACTGAGTGGAAGGAAAGCAGAGGACTATCCTGATTCTTTGGCTACATTTAGGGTCCGGACCAGCGATGCGGAATAGTCCACGGCATGACCGACGCTTATCCACTCGTCCTTTTGCACCTGTACTGCAAAAACACTTCTCCCTGCCGATATAACTGCCTGTATGGCCGGAGTCAGCTCTACGTTCGCCCCAGCTGTATCATCTATTTTTCGAAGTATATCGCTTTTCAAAATATACGTGGCACATAATGCGAGATCAGATTTAGGCATAGAAGGCTTTTCCTCTACACGTTCCACCAGCATCATTCCATCTTGCATTTGCACTTCCGCAACGCCATAACGTCTTGGATCTGCTACCTTCATCAAAAAGAGGACAGGCGAACCAGTTTTCCTGTAAAGCTTTATCCCGCTTGAATAAGCATTTTCATTCAGTATGATGCCATCCCCTGCGTTGAGTATGAAATCACTGTCGCCAATGAATTCCTTTGCCCGGAGAACTGCGTCCCCAAATCCTCTTTGACTCTCCTGGTGCAGTATGGTTGCATCCGGAAGATTCGAACGGACATATGCATGCGTGATCTCATCTGCAGGGTTCAGAACTATTGCTATATCGCTGACACCGTTATCTACCATTCTAGAGTAAACAGCAGCAAGAATTGGCCTCAGGACAACCGCGCCTCGAACATTCAGGTAAATCGGGAGAAGTTCCTTTCTCAGGTGACCGTCAAGCCCAGATCTGGTGCCAAGACCAGCGGCAGTTATAATACCCTTCATGATAAGTAGTTATTGCCTTGCAATTTAATTAACTATCTCCTCTTTAAGGCTCTGTGCATATTTAATGTGATCCTGAAGCACTGAACTGATGGAATATTATTGCTCGGACGAAACATCGGTTTCCATTTGATCTGCGTCATATATCTTAATGTACCGGCCCTAAGGTTGCATAGTCAGCAAAGGGAACAGAAAAACAACAAATACTCCCGCACCATGATCTGATGTGGCTACTTCCAGAAATGACTTTTTTACGCTGGATGATTTCAATTTCGACGGAAAGACCGTTTTTCTGCGACTTGACATAAATGCTCCGATCGATCCCTCGACTGGGGACATTCTCGACTATTCAAGGTTCAGTGCCCATGTTGACACTATAAATGAATTGAGGGGATCGAAGGTTGTCATAATAGCGCATCAAAGCAGGCCTGGGAAGGATGACTTTGTCAGTTTGAGGGCTCATGCCACTCATCTTGGAACGCTGGCCAAAAGAGAGATCAGGTTTGTTGATCAGCTATTCGGATCGTCTGTTACTTCGACAATACAAAAGATGAAGGCAGGCGAAATAATTATGCTTGAAAATAGTCGCTTTTACTCGGAAGAAGTTACGCTTGACGGAGCAGATCTTGAAACCATGGTCTCTTCGAACATAGTACGTATGCTTGCACCTCTGATTGACTTCTATGTGATAGACGCATTTCCAGCGATTCACAGGCCACAGATTACACTTACAGGATTCAGGTCTATCAAGCCAAATGTTGCGGGCAGGCTGATAGAGAGGGAGATAACTGCACTTGAGAAGTTCAGGTCACCATCTGTCGGAAATAAGATAGCAATCCTGGCAGGCGCCAAGATAAGCGATTCAATCACCGTGGCAGGGAGCTTTCTGGAGAAGGGAGTGGTGAAGTATGTTCTGGCTGGTGGGGTTGTAGGGAATGCTTTTCTTTATGCAACCGGCAGGAACATTGGAGAAAGATCTCTCGCATTCATTAAGAAAAATAATAAAAATTACACTGAACTGATCAAGACATGCTCGGAGCTATACAGTAAATTTCCACAAAGGATCATACTTCCCGATGATGTAATACTCAATCCGTCAGGACACAGGATAGAGATCGGATCAAAGATTCCGGATACTGAGCTCATTGCTGACATAGGCCTTGATACCATTGTCAAGTTTTCAGGATACATTAAAAACGCGGATGGAATTTTCATGAATGGCCCAATGGGCATGTATGAAATCGATCAATATTCCGCGGGAACAAGAGAGGTGTTCAGTGAAGTTGCCGAATCCCGGGCACTCACGATTGCAGGGGGTGGTCACACGTTGAGCGCACTCGAGCGCATGGGACTCATGCGCAAGATTACGCATGCCTCGACCGGCGGAGGTGCTTTGATAAGCTATTTATCGGGTGAGCACATGCCTGTTATCGAAGCTCTAAAGGAGAGCCGTAGACTATTCGCAGGTAAGTGATATGGATTCAGACGCTCAGGCTAATTTGGTTGATGAGATAAATATGACAAGATCCCTTCTGGACTCGACAGAGAGACAGATATCGACAGTGGACAAGGCCTACCAGGACCTGGCAGTGACTCTCGCCGTTGTGAACGAGAAGGCGGAGCTTGCCGACAAAGCAGTGAGGATATCCATCGGATCTGGAATGTATGTTGAAGGGAAAATTTCTGACTCGGACAAGATCATAGTTCCGGTGGGATCTGACGTTTTTGTGGAGTCAACGACCGGTGAAGCAAAGAAGAAGATTGAGGAAAGCATGGAGAGCCTGAGGAAGACACTTGATGAGCTCTTGCAGAGACAGTCCGAACTCAGGATAAGGTACGACAGCCTCATGGCGATTGCACAGCGTGCAACTTCCTAACCTTTTGAGAGAAGTAACCAATGTTTGAAGGTTTCAGGAAGAAACTTGGAGGCATTTTTTCATCCAGGAATCGGGAAGAGACATTCAAGAAGAGTGAACTTGGAGGAAGAGTTTTCGAAGCACTAGTTGAATCCGACGTTTCCGTCTCCGTGGCAGAAAAGATCTCCGATATATCGGAAAAATACGTTGAAAAGTCTGGTGGAAAAATTACACAGTCACAGATGGTTTCAATAATCAGGAAAAGCGTGCAGTCTGTGCTGGATTCTGTCGACGCACCACAAGATATCATGAAACCACCAAGAAAACCTTTCATAATCATGTTTCTCGGGGTAAATGGAGGAGGCAAGACCACGACAGTCGCCAAACTTGCAACCTTGCTTAAATCAAGAGGGTCAAGAGTTGTGCTTTCGGCTTCAGACACTTTCAGGGCAGGTGCAATTGAACAGATCACCCACTGGTCGAAAGAGGTCGGTGTTGATCTTGTCAAACATGAAAAGGGATCAGATCCATCTTCGGTTGCATATGATGCCATAACACACGCTGTCGCGAGAAAGATGGACTATGTTCTCATTGATACTGCTGGCAGAATGCAGAACAACAAGAACCTGGTAGAAGAGATGAAAAAGATAAAGAGGGTCGCTAAGCCGGACCTTACCCTTCTAATTCTTGATGCCATGGTCGGTCAGGATGCCCTTCTTCAGGGAAAAGCATTCATGGATGATATCGGCTTTGACGGACTGGTCATTACTAAGCTGGATACTGATGCAAAAGGTGGCCTTTTGATATCCCTTTGTTATGAACTAAGGAAACCTGTCTACTTTATAGGCACTGGTCAACGTGTTGAGGATATAATGGAGTTCAGCAGCAAATGGTATATGGACCGCCTCTTTCCGGACTCACTTGACTGATGACAGTGCCTCGGAGACTTTCCTCACGTCCATTTCTGTTGTTATAAGTGGTATGTTCTCAATTTCAGCAAGCTTTACCGCAAGCTCGTCAATTCTTCCCGCCTTTATGTACACAACGGCAGCCGGCTTGAGTGGGTGCACCCTTATTGCTATCATCGGGCTCCGCCCAAGCTTGACTTCCGTGAAAAATATGGCCCTCTGGCTTGACCAGCCATACAGAAGCGAGTATTCCGAGTATGAGAAAGACAGAATTGCCTTGATGCCGTCTACGATAGTATATCCCATGATGTGCCTTGAAGTAGAAACTGGTGAAACATTTTGACCCTGTACCAGCTCTATAATCCTGTCCAGGGGAACCTCATGATCATAGTCCCTTATGTCTATGAGTGCATCTGATGGCACTCCAGAGCTGTATCTTCTTATGAGGTGGCCGCCTCGTGACCGGTCAATTTCTATCATCGCCTCCACTATCTTCCTGATAGATGATACTCCAGGAGATTTTCTCCTGCCTGACTCATAGTCGCTTATCACGGAAGGCGATATGTGCAGTGACCGGGAAAGCTCAAGCTTGTTTATCCTGAATTCCTCCCTCCACTTCCTGATAGTCTCCCCGGGGTTCTCCGATATTGTTATCTCGCCGGCGATTTTTTCTTCAAGCTTCAAAGAGCCACCACTGCACAGATAACTGATCAGTGACTATTAATTTCTTCATGCCGTCACTATCCATCGACCTGTCTTGAACAGCATGACACTGAGAGGTTTTGTCAGGAGACCGCCAGATATATTATTGCCTGCATATGTTCTGATTGAACTCATCAGATCAAGAAGGTTGCCCCGTAATTTTATGTGTGACTCATCGGCTTTATCGATAATTGATCGGACTGCGTCAAGCAGATGAGTGCCTGTGTCGATGATGACAGAGGAGGCCAGCCCTCCTTCCTGGACCAACTTCATCGTGTTTGCCGCCCTTTCAAGCTTCCTGTGCATTGCAGCCTCTATGATGATGACGTTCTTTGTACTCGTCCTTATATTGGATGCGATCTCTTCCGTCGACATGCCACTGGATCTCAGTCCCAGAATTTCTAACTGCCTTGCAGTGAGGATTGTCTCTTTTGCATCCATTACATCTCGAATGAGTATGGTAAACATTAATGTTTACTTTTAGCAATAAGTAAAGATATTTAATATCCTAATACTCACAGTCAGGATGAAAAGATATCTTGCCTTGCTATTAATTGTCATTATTGTCATAATACTAGTTGGAGCGTATCTTTACATTCAGAAACCCCAGCAATCCCTCGAAGTCTACACTGCAGATGCATATGTTGCCGAGGCTAATCACCTGCTTTCCGGTTTCAAGAACTCAACCGGATCCAGGATTAACGATGCAAAAGGAGGCGGATCATATACCCTGGCAAGTGAAATTGGTGAGGGTGACCCAGCCAACGTTTTCATTTCTGTTGCACTAAATACATACGAGAAACAATACCTCGGCCCAAGATACAGCGGTTGGGCAATTGCGTTTGCTGCAGATAGCCTTGTTATAGCCTACAACAATGCTACGCTCTCTTCAGCAGCCAGATCCATTATTTTTGAATTTGAGGCAGCATCGGCTCATCATTCGAGTGTAGATTATGCAGCGGCTTTCACAAACCTTACAGCCGGAACGGTCAAGGTTGGCATATCTGAACCGAGCTCAGATCCTGCCGGCCTCAGGGCCATGATTTCGCTTGAGATTGCGGGATATTTATACCACAATGGAAATCGCTCTTACTATCTGGACAGGATTCAGTCAGGTAGTATCGTTTCTTCAGCAAGCAACGCTGCTGAACTGGTCTCGCCGTTGGAGGAGGGAAGCATTTCCTTTCTATATATTTACAGGTCTTCAGCAATTTCAGAGGGATTGGGTTATATCACGCTGCCCCAGCAGTTGAGTTTTGGAAACGCATCGCTTGCAACTTTCTACTCAAATTTCTCTTATTCGACTGCAACCGGCTATCAGACAGGATCGCCTGTATTTCTCTTTATCTCTGCTCTGGCAAATGGCTCTCTACACAGGGAGGCAATGAATTTCGTATGCTATGTAATTAATAACAGTGACCAGATGGCGGAATTCGGAATGAAAGACCTCAAATCAGCGCTATTATATACAAACGTAAGCGTACCGTCATGCCTTGAATCTCTGGTTTCGGAAGGAAAATTATCCACGGCAGGTTTCCTGTAAATATTAGGATGTATATGAAGGCAGGAAATAGGAATAGGGATGCAATCTGGGTTATATCCATTATAGGGGCAACCCTGCTTATCATTCCTATAGTTGTTATACTGTACTACGGCTTCGTCGTATACAGATCCTCTGTGGGATTCGGCTTTCCCGTTTTTGGGTCCATATCCCTGACTCTAATCACATCGGCTTTATCTGCGGCATTGGTTTTCCTGCTCTTTACGCCACTCGCATATGAACTTGCCACCAAGAAGCATTCCGGTCTCGAAAGCATATCTGATATCCCGGCCAGTATACCGCACCCGGTTGTTGGTATTGCATTCCTTATTCTTGGCAGTCCGTTTACACCTACTGGAAAGTTCCTGGCATCAATTGGGATAAGCTTCTTCGATTCCGTCCAGGGCATTGTCGTTGCTTTAGCGTTCGTATCCGCCCCTATCTATATAAGAACAATGCAATCCGTTTTCTCTTCCAGGAAACGCGATGCCGATCTCTATACACTGTCGCTAGGCGCTTCCAGGATGCAGATGCTGTACGGAACAATACTACCATCGCTGAAGCGTGAAACACTTTATGCAGTCCTGACCTCCATGAGTCGGGGAATGAGCGAATTCGGGTCCATTGCGATTCTCGCTTATTATGTTACCCAATATCCATTTGCAGGGGTAAGCAATGCGTCTGTCCTGATATACAATTATTATGGTTACCTGGGACCATCTGTTGCGGTGACTGCGTCTGCGCTGATGATTGTAGTTTCAATAGGAGTGCTTGCCGCGGCAAGGTTCCTCGGCAGGACAAGCAACTGGAGGTCGCAGCCTGGCAATGATTGAGGCAAGCTTTCATAAGAAGATTGGCGAGTTCGACCTGAACGCCTCCATTTCGGGTGAAGGCATGATACTTCTTACCGGCGCCAACGGTTCTGGAAAGACAACGTTCCTGAAGTCAATAGCCGGGTATTTTCCAATAGATTCCGGTACTATAATCCTCAATTCCGTCAATGTAACGGAAATGCCGGTTTCGGCTAGAAAGGCAGTATACATAGGCAGCGACTCAAGCATTAACTCATTGACCGTACACGATCACATAGCATGGCCCAAGTCGTCTCTTACACTTCCCGAAAAAGAGAGAATAATGATTTCACTCGGGATAGACTTTAATGGAAAAGTCGGCAATCTGAGTCTTGGCCAGAGAATCAGGGTATCGATAGCCACAGCTATTATCAGTGGGCCGAGGATATTGCTTATAGATGAAGTGCTTGCTAACGTAAGCAAGGTTCACGAGTTCTGTTTGGCTTTAAGCGAAATTGCACTGAGGAGTCGGATAGACGTGATTGCGGCTATGCAGACTGATGACCTCAAAGACGTTTTCGGCCAGGTTTTCTGCATATCTAATGGTTTGCTCAGCAGGGTAAAGTGAAATACCATCAGGTACTGGATGTCAATTGTGTAATTGTTTCGCTGACAGCCTTATCGACTGCTGCGTCGCTACCAAGGTTATTCTTCCATCCCAGCGACGAGAGCTTGTCTATCGAGAGTTCGGCCACCTTGACGTCTCCTTTCCAGCCTCTGCCCTCAAACCCGCCTGTGAAGTGATATTTAACATTTTCAAGGTGCATCGCTCTTGTTACTGAGTCGGCAATCCTGGTTACTTGTGTAGTTCCGATGTTCCCTAAATTTATAATGTCTGTCTTGCGGAGCTTTTCGTGAACAAACAGGATTGCACCAATGCAGTCCGTGACATGCATGTAAGATTTTCTCTGCGTACCATCTCCTAGTATTTCCAGGGAAACACTATCTTTTTTAAGTTTGTGAATGAAATCAAAAATAACACCGTGGGTCGAGTTCTTTCCAACAATGTTCGCAAAGCGGAACATGGTAGACCTGAACCCGTAATAGTGAGAATAAGCAGAGATAAATCCTTCACCGGCCATCTTTGACGCACCATAGCTCGAAATAGGCAGATAGGGTCCATAGCTTTCAGGAGTTGGAAGCTGAGCTGCCTCGCCATATACCGTTGAGCTTGAAGCGAAAGCCATCTGCGATGAATCGGTCTGGCGCATAAATTCAAGGACGCCCAATGTACCCTGCGCATTGACCCTGAAATCAAGCAGCGGATCAGAGGAACCTCCCTTGACATCAGAATTGGCAGCCAGATGCACCACGAGGTCGAAGGAGCCGAGTTCCTTCATGAATTCCGGATCGTTTATGTCTCCTTTCTTGAAGGTAAAGTTCCGGTTATGGGACAGGGACTTTACAAAGCGATCATCGACGTTCGACAGGTTATCTATGCCTACTACCTCGTTGTCCCGAACGAGCAGTTCGCTCATGTTAGAACCGATGAAGCCGGCAGCCCCGGTAATCAAAATTTTCTTGTTTTTCATATGCAGCTTCTTATATCATTTTACCACTAATCATCTTTTCCCATAGGCCAGCCAAGATAATGTGTCCTCCAATTATCAAGCATGACTATCTGCTCAGATTCAATCGAATGGGCGGTCATATTCCATCCTTCCGCCGATGTGGTGAAACTTTCCTCTGTGGAATACGAGAGGTTTCTTCTCGCTGTCATAGTATCCGGCCAACACCTTTCCAATAAACGCGGCATGATCTCCTGTCCTGAACTCGTCAATCACCAGACATTCGAAGTTCGAGATGCAACCTTCGATCATTGGCGGCTTTATGTGCTTCGAAGGAAAAGTCTTGAATTCAGCCAGCTTGAATTTGTCATATGACTTGAAAGAGTAATTTCCAGCTACATGAGCAAGATACCCCTGATCGTCTGAACAGTAGCCGATGCCAAACTCTCCTGTAGAATGAATCATCCTGTAAGTTTCCCGTTCATAACCAACAAATGCAGCGATCAAAAAGTCATCGATCGATGCCCTTAAAGTCCATTCAGCGGACATCACGTTGATGCTGCCGTCAAGAACTGATGTTACAAGCGCAACTGTTGTTGTAGTGTAACTCTGTGATGCATTAATATCTTCGACCCGCACCATCGCCTATCCCTGAAGAATATTTATGACTGACGCAGTTAAGCAATTGCAGATCAATAAACACAATGATTTACATGGATTGTTTTGAAGCAACAGAAAAGACTAACATGTATGAGCCGTATTAGAAATAGTAAAAGCACATTTGTTTTGTACCTGAGAAAAGATGGAACAGCCAGCCTCAAAATATGCAAATAAGCCCGTGCTTGTTTTTTGGGAAACCACAAAAGCTTGCGATCTGACCTGCTTGCATTGCAGGGCAACATCCATGAAGTCGCCGGCGAATGAAGAGTTAACCCCGGACCAGTCAATTGAGTTCCTTGATCAACTGACTATGTTTGACGGGAAGCCTCCTGTTCTTATACTGACTGGAGGGGATGTTATGAAGAAAAATGGTCTTGATGGAATTCTGGAGCTTGCAAGAGAACTAAAAATACCTTTTGCCTTAAGCCCCGCAGTTACAGGACTTCAGAGTGACCGTGCCATGGAGTTGATCAGATCATCTGGAGCATCATCCATTTCCATAAGCCTTGATGGTAGGAGGGAATTTCACGACCTCATCAGAGGGGTCGGTATTTATGATTCAACCTTGAGAACATTGGACAATTTGAAAAAAATTGGGGTAAACACGCAGGTTAACACGCTGGTCTCAGCGGATAACCTGGCTGATTTACCTTATGTACTCAAGATTCTCCTGGATAGAGGTATAAGGACATGGGAAATATTCTTCCTCATAAAGGTCGGAAGAGGGATTGGCATCAATGATGTTACACCAGAACAGTATGATGCAGTAAACAGGTACCTGGTGTTTGTTTCTGGTTATGGCATAAATGTAAGAACAGTGGAAGGGCCTTATTTCAGGAAACTTGCCGATGATCATAACAACGCACGCCTTGGAATCGGCAATGGCATTTTTGAGTCTCTCAGGCAATCTACGATTGAACTTTGTGGTATTCCTGAGCATGCAGATGACATGATTCCTATTGCACGTACTTCAGATGGAGATGGAGTTGTTTTTGTTTCACATGACGGTAATGTGAAACCTAGCGGTTTTCTGCCTATGGATCTGGGAAATGTCCTAAAACAGCCTCTGGTTGATATATACAGGCATAATCCGGTTTTGCAACGACTTCGTGATAGGAATAATCTGGCTTCGCCCTGCCTTGAGTGCCCGTATCGCGAAATATGCGGTGGAAGCCGTGCGAGAGCATTCTATTACAGCGGAGATGTATTAGGTAGAGACCCGGTTTGCCCCTTGAGTATTAAGAGAGAAAAGTGGCATCCTCCCCCAGCTAACGCAGGGGGCTTCCCGTTTCAGTGACCGGAGTTACCATTGCTGGCAGAGCTCCAATCTCCACGGGCGTGAATTCGGGAGTGCCCCTCCCTACATTTATGATTTCCTTCAGTTTCTCCATGCCTTTTCTTTCTATGTTTATTGCGGCGTTGACATCACGGTCAATGCTGAGACCGCATTCATTGCAGTGATATGTGCGATCTGAGAGTTTCAGATCATGCTTGATGTTCCCGCATTGGGAGCATTCCTGCGATGTGTATTTCGGATCGATCAGTACGGTAAATGTACCGGCACTTTCAGCCTTGTACATTGTATACTGGACGATCCGGTTCCATGATGCATCCACTATGCTCTTTGCCAGATGGTGATTCTTCACCATGTTTTTTATGTTCAGATCCTCGAAAACGATGAGATCATGATGTTCAACAAGGTTTCTGGAAAGCTTGTGCGAGAAATCATCCCTCTGCCTCTCTATCTTCCTGTGGATCTTTGCGACCCTTGTTTTTGCCTTTCTTCTTTTTCCAGATCCTTTCTGTTTCCTGGAAAGATTCCTCTGTGCTTTCTTGAGTTTCTTCTCCGATTTCCCCAGGAAACGAGGAGGCTCTATCTGTGTTCCGTCACTTACCGTGATGAGTGCCTTGAGTCCGAGATCAATGCCTATGGGTTTCATGAACTCAGGAGAATAGCTATGGGGTTGTTCATGTTCACCTCCCGCTTCATGGCCAGAGGTGATGGTTATGAACCAGTCTCCAATGGAATCATGCTTGACTGAGAGTGTCTTAATCTCTCCCGTGACGGATCGGTGCATGAACATCCTCACTTCCCCTATCTTGGAGATCCACACATGACCGTCATCCAGTATCCTGAATCCCGATTGCGTGTAAGTGATAGAACTGTACCTGTCTCTGGATTTGAATCGCGGAAACCCTGCCTTCATGTTTTTTCTGGTTTTTTTCTCTTTGACCCTTCTGAAGAAATTGGCGTACGATTTATCCAGTCTCCCTGCAACATCCTGAAGAACCTGCGAGTGGATGCTTCGGTATTCCGGAAATGCATTCTTTAACTCCGGAATTTCATTCTGTTGTGAGTTATAGTTTACCTTCTTTCCCAATCTGCAGGCATATATTCTCTGCTGTAACATTGCATTGTAAAGTTCACGGCACAGATTCAGTGTGGAGTTCAGGATACCGATCTGTGCTTCTGTAGGATATATCCTGAACTTATAGACTCTCATTACGCTTTA
>JAMCPG010000006.1 GCA_023379845.1 Thermoplasmatota archaeon | reverse complement strand
GACAGGAAAAGAAAGCCTGTTCTTGTTGCTCTTGTAAAGATACTTGAAGCACACGAGGATCTACCTGTGAATGAGTTGAATGCGTGGATCAATTCAATCAAGACCTAAAAGGATTTTGACGCCATATGTTCTGAAACACAAGAAAAAGGGCACCCTTATAATGAAGAGAGATGACCGATACTATCTTTACAGGGTATCCAGTCACTGGAATAAGGAGAAGAAAAGATCCCAGCTCAGGACCGATGAATACCTTGGGAGGACCACCCCTGACGGTTTAGTTGAGCCAAAGGCAAAGAGTATCCTCAAGCGATACAGTCAGGTCACGGTGAAGGAATATGGCTCCTCATTCCTGATCAACCATGTATCTCATGATATCTTGAGCGAACTGAAGAAACGCCTTCCAGAGTGGAAGGAGATCTTCGCTTTCGCCTGCATGAGGTTGCTGCACCAGTCTCCCATGAAGAATGTTGAATTCCACTACATCACGTCATACATGTCTGAGATGCTCGGTGATGCACATGTATCCCCGGATTCGCTTGGCCCAATGCTTAGGAGGATCGGAATGGATCGTTCTTCCATTTCAGGTTTCATGAAAGCACTCATGAAGGATGACCGCTACCTTGCTGTCGATCTCACGCATGTTTTGTCCATGAGCGAAGGGATCATATCTGCAACTCTGGGCCACAACAGCATCGACGAATTCCTTCCTTAGGTGCAGCTTCTCTTCCTCTTCTCACTCGATCATGAGATGCCTGCATATTTCCGCATTCTCCCGGGAGCAATAAACAGCGTGGCTTCCCTGAAACTCACCATGGAGGAAACCGGTGCAAGGAGGATAGTGCTGGTTACAGATACAGGGTTCTATTCAACCTCCAATGTATCTGCACTTGATACCATGGGCATATTCTATATCATCCCCCTGAAGAGGAATTCAAAACTCATCGATTACGGCACTGAGGGAGAGAAGCATTTCATGTTTCAGGATCATCCCATATTCTACAGGAAATATGTGGTTCGCAACCTTGCCATGTATACATTCAGGAACGATTTCCTGAAGGCAGAGGAGGAGAACGACTTCCTTGCCCGATCCGGATCACCTGCACGATTCACAGCCATAAGGGAGAGAATGGGAACCATATCGGTGATCACTAACCTGAAAGTCTCCGGTGAGATTGTTTATGGCATGCTCAAGTCTCGTGCTGATATAGAGCAGTCATACGACACATTCAAGAATACGATTCATGCCGATCGTACATACATGAGGGATGATCACCAACTGCAGGGATGGATGTTTATCAACTTCATCGCATTGATGCTTCACTACAGAATATATGGCCTCCTGGGGAAATACTCGCCACAGGATGTAATCGAACATCTCGCAAGAGTTTTCATGCTGAAGATCGGGGATGAGTGGAAAATATCAGAAATACCCAAGAAATCCAAGATCCTGATCGACAGCCTGGAGATTCCTATTATGCAAAACAGCGGGAGTTAGAGGTTAAACCATTAATTATTGATTTCATTATAGTGAGCTGAACTGAATATATATTTTGATATTACGAGAATTAGTCTTTAATGTTTACCGTCGGCTGTTTCTTAATCAGATTTTCCCAAATTTCAGCTGTTTTATCCCAGGAATATTTACTCGCGACTTCAACTGATGATGCCCGCCAAGTTTTCAGATTGCTCAATATTGAGAATGCAGCGTCCGAGAGTCCTTTTCGATCACCATCCATGATCTTGATGCCGTTTTTTCCATCTTCAATAACATCTTTTACACCAGGAACATCATATGCAACGGTGGGTGTTCCAGCGGCTGACGCTTCAAGAATAGAAAGACCCCATCCTTCTGTTACGGAGGTATGTACATTTAGCCATGCAGAGGCAACGATATTCGAAAGTTCTGTGTCAGAAACTCGCCCTTTGAATATAGCATGGTCCGTCAGGCTTAGTTCACAGGCTAATTCTCTCAGACTAGGTTCCTCTGAACCCACGCCAATAATAAATAGATCTACTGATTTTATTCTCTCGAGAAGACTATTTAAAAGGAATAGGCTTTCCTGCGGTCTCTTATATTTTCTCATTCCACCAAAATAGACTAGAGTAGGATACTGTGTTTTAGCAGATGGATGAAATAGATTTAAATCAACCCCAGGGGGATTTATTATTATTTTGTTTTCTTTTATGCCCAGTTTAAGGAGATCATTTTTGGATGTGGTTGATTCTGTTACAAAAACTGTATTATGATAAATAATAAAGTAGTATTTCTCTATCGCTGTTATAATTTTAGCAAGCAAAGGGTTTACCTGCCCTGGAAGGGACCTAGCATGAAGATGCCGAAAGAAGGCGATATTGTATTTTTTTAGAACAGTTGACGAAATCCATGGCACAGCATGCCCTAGGTCATTCACAACAAGATCATAGTGGTATTTTAATAAAAAGACAGGAAGTACAAGGTGTGGTGCAATGTTTCTGCCGAAACGATGGATTTCAATTCCATTCAAATTTTCCATAGACGTACTATTTTTCCAACCACTCGTTAGCAGAATTACTTTGTGTCCCTTCTTCACGAGCCTCACACAGACCTCAAATATTGTTCTCTCTGCGCCACCGGCCCTAGGATTTAAGGGATCACGATGGGCAAGCCATAGAATTCTCACATGCTTCAATGATTTGAATAAATATAAATTGTTCTCATATGCCAACTTTATATTGTCGACAGCCTATTCTATGGATATTTAATTTTTCCAATAAAAAATCCACAAAAAAAGGAAATAGTTTTCATTAGAAATAAAAATATTTCTTTAAAAGAATTTTTATACACAATGGTCATTTTATTTTTCTTTTTTATATTAGGATTACCCAAATATGAATAATTTGTTATTTGGAAGTGTGTTGCATAATTCCCCTGTATAATGAAATACAGGGGAGTGATTGGTTTGTATGACACCAAAACCAATCACTGCTGCAGGGAATAGAAGCACAGGTATGTAAAATCCCAGGTCAGCGCTTCTCTTACATGTTGAATACCTCCGATATTATGAACATATCCTTTGGACCCGGGCAGTATCTCCCTTCTCCGCCTGTTCGCATACAGGTATCAGCGTTCGAGACGCAATCTGACGATACAGCAATAGCGGATAATGGCACTCAAAAAGTAGAGTTCATGGAGTGACTCATGTGCTTCAAAGCCATGCAGGAGATTCTGTTGGCCGGTATGTCCGGATAGTTCAATCCTCCTCAAGCCTTGATGTCTTGTCTTCAGTAAGGCTCGTTATCTCATATTTCCATTTCTTTCTATCTTTCAGCATGACGAATATCATTCGAAGAAGTTTCATCATCGTTGAAACATGTGCAAAGCTTCCGGATCCCTTTCTTTTCTTCACTGAAGTGTAATATTCTTTCAGTGGCTTGTTTCTCAGGATAACGGTATCGACAGCAAGAGACAATGCCCATCTTGCTGTCTGTGCACCCTCCTTTGACATGTGACCTCTACGCACAATGGATGATGAATCCCTGTTTGCAGGTACAATACCAAAGAATGAAGCTAATTTGTCCGAGCTCTGGAACCTCTTTATATCGCCGATATAGGAGGACAGCAGTGATGCAAGATAGAAATCTATTCCAGGTATGCTTATCAGAAGTTTGACATCCTCTGAGACCTTTGCATTCTTTCTTATCTCCTGGTCAAGCGTGAAGGCCTGCTGTTCGTAGAATGATAGTCGTTCTAACATGGTCCTGAGAACAAGATCCTTCTGGTTGCCGAATCTTATGGCATTCATTGCCTCCCTTCTCTTCTTTGAGAAGTTGTCGTTCGTCATTGGCAGAGAGTCAAAGAGGCCCTCCCTCTTCAGGTAGCCGATGATGCTGTTCTTTGTGGTTGCAATGGATCTTCCAATCTTTACCTTCTGTATTAGGAGATCCCTGGATATTCTATCATCCTCATCAAGAAGATGCGATTCCGGTTTCATATCCACTAAATGCAGCCTGGCTAATTTATTTGAATCAACATGATCGTTCTTCTTCTTGGACTTTATGATCCATGACAGCTCCTTTGGATGTGCAACAGTTATGTCAGAATAACCTAAGCTCCTGAGATTACGATCGACAGAATATGTGGATCCCGAAGCTTCGAAAGCAATCCTCACATCCTTTGGTATTTTCTCTGAGAATGCTTTGTATCCATCCGCATTCATTGTGAACGTGAATTGATCCTTCTCAGTGCCATCAGGCAAAAGATACGTTACAATCCTTTCCTTCTCTCCAAGGTCTATTCCAACCACCGAGCTGTTCATTCTTTCCTTACTCTTCTTTCCCATATCTATCTTACCCTCCAGGGCGGCTCCGATGCCTGACCAGGAGCCGCCAGAGAAAGGCTGAGCGTCTTGGGGATTTTAGTATTCAGTCAAGAAGGTATTGGATCGGTTCGGACAGAAGGTATGACAGATACAACAGATCTCTTGTGAATAGAATTGAGGATCTCATGGACCCGTCATTTCTCATGAACTGGAGGGATCTCACTGCAGATAACAACAGGGGAAAGAGAGGACATCCCTACAAGACGCCAAATGCTTTCATAACATTCCTGGCAAAATTACGTGCATTGTACAATGTTCCTTTCAGGTCACTGGAGGGAATCGCCAGACTGCGCCATTGATTCCACAGGCTTCAAGATCACCATCAGGGGTGATTATCTTGGATCAAAATGGAAAAAACCAAGGAAGGGATGGTCAAAGCTTCATGCTGTCATATCCATAAATGATGTGTCAATGATGTCATTTTCCATCACTGATGAACATGTGCATAATGCAAAGGTAGGAAAAGAACTGCTGAAGTCTCTAAAAGAAAGGATCAGAAGGATATTCGCAGACAAGCATTATGATTCTAGGGCCATATACAACACATTCGGGGAGAATACAATAATACCGCCAAGGAAGAATGCATCCTCAAAGAGCAGGGGATCACCTTCAAGAGCAAAGATAGTCAAGCAGATCCGAAAGAGATCAGAAAAGGAATGGAGAGAATCCGTTGATTATGGAAAGAGATGGAATGTTGAGATATACTTCTCAGGCCTGAAGAGAACCATGGGAGAAGTGATTAAGGTAATCAGGCCTGATTACATTGCGCAGGAGATTGCACTTAAGGTTCAATATTACAACATGCTAAGAGAGGTGACATATGCCTGTTGAATTGTGCAACACACTTTCTAATCAATTACTTGACAAGGCAACATTATAATAAATAGAATACATAGAGGGAAAAATGATTAAAATGCTTATAAGCGGCGGTAATGGCTTCTTGGGGTCATATATCGTCAAGAAAGCAACTCAAAATAGCATCGAAGTTACAGTCGTTGATGACATGTCTACAATGCAGACAAACAATTTGAGTAAGGACGTTACTCTAATAAAGAGGAAAATCGAGGAATTCAAGAGTGATGAAAAATTTGACTTCGTTCTTCATTTTGCAGCCAGGCCTTCTCCTGAAGATTATATTAAACATCCTGTTGAAACGATCCTTTCAAACTCCGTGGGCACCATGAACATGCTGAACATTGCAAAAGAGTCTGACGCTGTTTTCTTATACACCTCATCATCAGAGGTATATGGAAATGCATCTGTTCTACCTACTCCGGAAACGTACTTTGGCTACGTGAACCCCAATGGGATCAGGAGCTGTTATGATGAGGGAAAACGATATTCAGAGGCCTTGATAATGGCCTATTACAGGGAATACAACATCGACGTCAGGATAGAAAGACCGTTCAACGTATATGGCCCGGGAATAAGACCGGATGGCCTTTATGGGAGAGTAATACCAAGATTCATATTAAGTGCACTGAGGGGAGATGACATTACAATATTTGGTGATGGAAATCAGACGAGAAGCTTTCTTTACATAGATGACTGGCTCGATGCAACATGGAAAATAT
>JAMCPG010000005.1 GCA_023379845.1 Thermoplasmatota archaeon | reverse complement strand
GTTGTTCTCTTTCCATTGCTCTTCCCCTAAGTCACGGATCTGTCTTGCTGTCTTATGCCTGAGAGGAGATCCCCTTGCTGTTGTCCTGAAGTTCTTTCTTAGGGGTATGATTGCATCTGTACCATTAGAATCCAGAAGATTGAATATCTTTCTGGAATCATATGCCTTGTCTGCGAATACCTGATCTTCCTTTCCTGTAACTTGAGTTTCGATGAGGGGTCATGAATGATTTCTTTTGGGATGCAGTAAAATGAACTGTTTTTCCCAACAGTTCTCCTTAATTTGTAAGTGTGTCTATAACCTTTCCAGGATATGGTATCTTCAACTTTTCTAGAAGAGATCTTGCCCTCCCGGATTCCGTACTCCTGATTATTGTGCCTTCATCTATCTTCAGTGGTATTGCCTGGAGTTCCTCCAGGATGCTGGATATCCTGGATATGGTCATCTCATCGCTCATGGCTTTCTCGAACAGCCTTGCCATGAGAAGGGAGAGAACGCATACGAAAACATGAGCCTCGATCCTCTCCTCCTTGCGGTGATTGACTGGCCTTATCTCCAGGAAGGACTTGATTGTACGGAAGGATCTCTCTATCTTCCAGAGATCCTTGTAACCTTTCACGATATCCACTATGTGGAGATCTGTATCGCTCACGATCATGAAGCGACCTGCGAGCTTCTTCATATCAGATATCCTTTCCTCGTTCAGTTCTGTTCCATTGGATTTTGTGTAGGATCGGAGCTTTCCAAGTGCATCGTTCAGATCTGAACCTTTCCTGCCTGACGATATGATGGATTTCACGATTGATACCTTCTCCTCTATGTCGGCGATATCCTCCCTCTCGCGATCAGGGCTGTATACTGCAATCGCTCTCCTGTTCCTCGAACGTTTTATCTCGCTCCTCGATAGGCCCTTGACATTCCACTTGACATCAACCTCCCTTGCGTAGAGACCGAGATCATTCAGGTGATCCGTTTCGTTGAATTCTGCATTCGTGAGTATGCTGCGGTAAGGCTGATCCCACCTGTATACCGCAGTTATGTATTCGTTCTTGTCGAGATATTGCAGCGATGGTTTCCTTCCAAATGCCCTGTCGCCAATGAATATGACCCTGCCGGTATGGAACCTCTTCCTGAGATCACCATGTATTTTCCTGAGTGTCTTCGGATCCACTGTGTTCCCGGGAAAGACCTCGTGGTGTATCGGTATTCCATCTGCCATCATCAAGCCGATGTTGATCTGCTTCTTTCCCCTCTTCTTGTCACGGGAATATCCGAATAAAACAAGGTCATTCTTTTCCTTCCCCCCGAAGTATGTGGATGTCAGATCATAATAGACCCTCCTCATGTCGGGTTTCAGTGCTGAGATGATTGCCTGCTCGATCCGATCCTTCTTCTCGATGAGATCATCAAGCATGCTGTATACCTGATCCTTCTTGATCTGGCCTATGCCGGTGAAATATACACCGTCAAGGTATCTCAGCAGATCCAGATCGGATCCTAGATCTGTAAGCCTTGATATGACTGAGAGAAGCAGGATATCGGAGTGATCGCCAAGAATGTCGAATACAGGATCAAGGCCAAGGTCATGGATCAGTACCCTGGAGGCGTAGGTCATGCCGAATGACCTTGCAGGGAGTATTGTCAGACCCCTGAGATCTGCATGCTCAATATCCTTCCTCCTCTTCTCGATTGCAAAGATCTTCCTGTATTGTTCCAGATCCTTTTCATCCTTGACTGGACCCAGGTGCTTGATAATATTGTTCCTGGCCTTTCCATCCACATACACCCTTTCAACTATCTGTGCCGATCTGTATATGTGATCCCCTCTTCTCTTTGTAACCACACGGAGATGCATAGCACATGATAACATGGGCGTATATAAGCATTAGTGTGGTACAACACACTGACATTTATTCATGCAGGTCCTTAAAAATAGCCGATTTCAGAAATTATGTGTCAGAAAGTCAAGTTGAAATGAACAAAATCCTAAGAAAAGAGCTATGAGAATTTCGCTGGGCTATAAATACACAAATTGTCAAATAAAAGGAACCCATCTTAAGTCCATGTTTATCATTCAGAAAACTAAGAACAGATACTTTCACTCGCCCTTGCCCGCTAAGGATTAGCAACTTACATTTAAAGTACCATTAATTGTTGCTATTAGATTCAACGTTTGTAATGAAAAGATTATATTCGAAACTCAAATTGCGCGATCTACCTATGGAGACAGCAATTGAGGCTCAAATTCTTGACGCTTGGAATTCTTACTTCAAGTATGATCCTACCGACGTTGGTTCCTTGGATCGTCAATTCTTCAAAAACCCATTCATTAAGCCAATGGATACACTAACTTATGGGAAAGCCTACTCCCTTATGGGTTTCAGAGCAACTAAGTTCCTCTATGCACCATTTGAAAAGAACGTGGCTTGGATTCTTTCCGCAGTTCCTGGAGAAAGCGGTCAGTTGGTGAAGCTCTTAGAAAAACAGAAAGGTGAATGCATCAGACGGGGTATAGATAGGGTGTACTACTCGAATTTCTCTCCAGGCTATTTTTTTCCTGGAATAGACAGGAAAAAATATCCTGCAGTATTCGATTCGCTCAGTGAAGCCGGTTTTAAGGAAGATTCTGTTGCAATTGCCATGGAGGCAGAGATAGGCGAACACTGGTATAAAGAAATAAAGGATAATAATGTCAAGATAGGGAATCTCAAGATCGACGAGAGTGAGGAGTTCCTTGAATTTATTGAGAATAATTTTCCCGCAGACTGTTTTTACCGGGCAAGCGGCGTTATTAACGAAGGCGACTTGCAACAAATCACCGTAGCGAAATTTAAAGGTAAATTCGTAGGATATGCAATGTATGCGGCAGGAGAAGGTCCCTTCGAATTTGCACCTGGAGAACGATTTGGATGTTTTGAGGTAAGCGAGACACGCAGATCAATGGGCATTGGTACGATGCTTCTTGTTCATACACTAAACGCAATGAAGGCAAATGCGATTCGACACGCATATTTTCTCTGGACCACGGAAAAGGCATCCCATCTTTATTCGAGATATGGTTTCAGAATAACAAGAGAATTCACCATTATGGTGCTTGATCTTTAGCCCGTGGGAATGCCAGATTATGACCCATTTCTGCCCAGAAATTAGGAACTTTTCCCAGCGTTTAGACCTGTTTTCTCTGATCCAATGAAGATATAGTTTCTTACGTAGTCTGAAAATGTTGATGGAGACCGAATAATCTCTTCTCCTGAATCACTTATAAGAACTTCAGCGGGAATAGGCCTTCCATTATAGTTGCTAGCCATGCTGGCAACATAAGCACCGGCATCAAATACTGCAATAATATCACCGACTTCTGGATTTGGGAGGGGCACAGCCTTTCCTATTCTGTCAGTGTTTTCGCATATCTGACCAACGACTTCATATTTACCTTTTATCTGGTTGTCTAATTTATTTGCGAGTACAATGTGATGCCTTGCACCATAAAGAGCAGGTCTGATAAGAGTGTTCATGCTAATATCGGAACCTAAGAATTTCTTCTCCTGAATCTTAACATCTGTCACTTTGCCGATTAAAATTGAAGAATCAGCGACAACATACCTGCCTGGCTCTATGCATAATCTGGGGAAGGGGCGATCACCTAATATTTTTTTGAAAGATGTGTGAATGATTTCGAATACCTTCTTTAAATCAAGTGGCTGCTCATCTGGTTCATAAGGTACGCCCAACCCTCCGCCAAGATCCACAAAATCGAATTCGATTCCAGCATGTTCTGATATGTTGTTCATAACTGTCAAAACAGACTCCGTGACCTTCCGAAAATGATCTGGGTCCATCACGTTTGATCCAGCCATAACATGAATGCCAAATTTTCTGGCACCAAATTTTTTCGCCATTTTGTAAGCGTCGACAGCCTCTTTCTCTAATATACCGAACTTCGCGTTATGCCCAGAGGTTGTTGTACCCTTGAACTCTCCCTTACCATAATCGATTTTAATCCGGAAGCTGACGCTTTCAGGAACATTTCCTGAGACTTGAGTAAGTTGACCGACGCTATCAAAGTTTATCGACAATCCTGTATTAGAGGCCCACAGAAGCTCGTCCCTGGCTGCAAAGTTCGGAGTGAACAGAATATTCTCTGGTTTGAAGCCTAGCTTAATGGCCAAAGTAGCTTCGTTCATGGAAGATGCATCTATTCCAAGGCCTTCTTCTTTGACAATTGACAGTATGCTTGGATTGGGATTTGCCTTAACTGCATATTTTATCTCATAGTTTTCAAAGTTGGAGGAAACTGCATTAACTAACATCCTAATGTTGTTTCTTATTCTGTTCTCTGATATGACAATAAGAGGTGTACCATATTGTTCTGCTAGTGGAATCACATCGATTCCATCCATTGTCAAATGTCCTTTGTTTTCTGCGAATCCATAAATTAATTTCTGCTTCACGATGGGATAATTAGTTTAATAATATACTACTTTTTACTAATTCCTGACCCAGAGATTTCGTTAGTCGATAAAAATGACTCTAGTATTTCGTCTATAAAGGACGAAGGCTTGTGCTTTCCTAGATAATTATTGACAATTATGCTGAATGAGGTATCGGTAGAAAAAATGTAACCTGAAAGAGCGGCCACGCCTGTGAGGGAGCCAGTCTTGGCAAAAATCAATGCTTTTTGATGGGACTTCAGCCTATTCTTCAGTGTTCCAACGCCCGGTCTCGGAAGATGCCTTATAAAAGCATCACCATCATTAAGATGAATCTTCATAATGAGGTCAGAAAGAAAAGAAGTGTTCAGAAAATTGGATCTGGATAAGCCGGATCCATCTGATACGCTTATCCGTGGATCATAACCAAGGAAGTTTGAAAGCTCATTGACAAGAATTTTCGAGGAGCTGGCCCAGGAACCTGGTCTGTTGGTCTTGGCATAGCTTAGAAATTTAAAAAGAACTTCCGCTGAGTAATTGCAACTAACGGTCTCCATGTGGTCGATTATGCTATCCATTCCCTCTTCATGAATTACGATTGCGCTTCTTCCTTTGCTTCCACTTGTATCAGGTTCAGCAGTCGCATTATTCAATTCAACCTTGATGTTATTAAGCGGACTCCTCACCGGAACGAAGCTGTCTTCACTATTATGGAGAGCCAAGAGATCAAAATCATGTTTTGATTTGTCTTTAGGCATGCAATTTTCATTAAGTGAGAAATTTGTAACCCTAGGCTGGTATGAATAAGCTGAATCCGCATAATTCCAAGCTTGGTTTATGCTTTCACGGTCGATCCTTGCGTTTTGCGTCTTGACGGAAATTTTGCCATGGTTGAGGCCACCTGCATTAAGGGCAAGTGATTTCGTTATTTCTCTGATGCCGTTGAAATCTAGGAGAGGAGTTGGTCCGCCAGAAAATATCAAATGTTTGCCAGCGAACCTGACCTTGGTGATAAATTTATATTCTGGGCCAAGTAAACGGAACGCCACAAACCCTGTAAGTATCTTCATATTTGAAGCTGGAAGCACAGGAAGATCTGATCTGCAAGATTCTATTTCTTTGCCAGATGTGTTCCTGAAACTGTAAGATAAAATGAAGGGAAAGTTTTGGTATTTATTTTCCATTCGCTATCATTCAGTGTTTGCGCCTTATTATCAGGGCGGTTCCTATCGCTGCTACTGCAACCACAACAACTACTATGCCCACTATCTCAAGAGTACTCAAGGAAGAAACGGCAGGCTTCGGGCTGCTGTAGATCGTAAAGTTCTGATATGCAGTGCCGTTGGATCCAGAAGATACTAGTTCAATATTGTTAGTTCCGCTCTGTAGATTGTAAGTGAAATTCTGCTGGTTGGAAATTGTCCTTCCGTTATCAGACCATGTATAGGTATAGTTACCAAGGCCAACGCCGTCAGGGAAGGAACCGATCAGGTAAACACTTGATCCCGCCGCCACAGAAGATGAATCATTCAGCACAGATCCTTTATAAAGGGCAGTTATCCTGACCGTCTTTGCTCCATGGAAGGTAGGAATGTGTATGTATAACGCAGTAACGTTCTGTCCGTGAAGAGTATCCAGTCCATAGAAGCTGATGTTGCAGTCTGCACCAGGCTGATATTGCCATACCTCTGCAGGGTCCGTCTGTACAACAGTTCCGTTTCCAATATAGTACATTATGTGTCCAGCACCGACACCGCCATCAGCAATGACGTCACCTGGCGAAAGGTAATATGCGGGGTACATGCTTTCATTCAGCACATAATATATGGATGCAAGGGGTGATCCCTGGAACGATGCCGGGATAGGCTGGTAAACCAGGGTGCTTTCAGCAGTTGCATTTGTGGAGAAAACCGGCAGGACATATCCTGCAAGGTAACTTACAAGCCTGTATACGCCAACGATTCCATAACTGCCAACAAACTTGCCGCCATCATATCCAGTAAGGTTGTCACCAGGTCCATTTGGTCCGTTAATAGCCAGCTCCTTCAGACCACCTGCGATAAGAGCCTCAGAAACAAAGTGAGAACAGTCCTCGCTGTTATAATAGTCAAGGTTCTTCTGCATTATCGATAAATTGACGGCGGCAGGATATTCATTTTTTCCAAAATAATTTGTATGAACCATCATTGCATAAGATATTCCTGCAGAAGGGCTATAATCATACAGGCAGTATCCAGGAGGGATAGAGGGTAAACTCTTCGTCACGTTTTTGTCCGGCGTCTGGGTCTTGGAATGCGTTGCAACATGGGCTCCACTAACAAAGCCACCACCAAGGAATGCAATCAGTACGAGTGGAATAACCATAAACATTATCTTGCCAGCAGCACTAATTTTCATCACCAGCACTATCTGATACTGTTATTTAATCTTTAACTCCGGCTATTCTACATAATATGTTTTGAAGGATACTGTAATCCCTAGAGTTTAATGCAAATGTATATATACGGTAATATTATGTATACTTATAATATGCCTAACTATCCAGACTGGGTTCTGAAGTACAAGAAGAAGGGAACGCTTGTGCAGAAAAAGAGAGATGATCTCTATTACGCATACAGGGTGCACAGCCAATGGAATAAGGATAAGAAG
>JAMCPG010000004.1 GCA_023379845.1 Thermoplasmatota archaeon | reverse complement strand
AATAGACATCGTTATTAGGTCTCTCCTAAAAGAGGAGATTGATAGAGCCGGGATGTAAGTGCCAAGCTTCGGCGAGGCATTCAGTCCACGGCCACTAATCGACCGAATGCACAATCAATGCTAATACTACTAAACCGGCGTTATTAAATATTTTTTATATTTAAAGTGATTTTTCTAGTTGACACGTATCATAGATCTGAAGTGTGTTTCACTCAGGATTTGATATGATGTGTTTCGACTTGTGTGATATTCTATTTAATCAGGGGTGAACAAGTTACTTTTTTTTTTACTATATAGAGGAGACAATTTGGTATGAAATTGAAACAATAAGAATCTTAAAATTCGTTTAAATGAACTGGTTGCTCGCGAAATATAGGAGAAATTCAATAAAATTTGTGGGAAGATTTTATCTCCCAGCAGGATTTCTCCCGGAAAGCAGATCGGAGATCACGGTATGAGCATGGCCGGACACATTCTGGATCGCAATTTCCAGACCTTGCATATGACCGGTTGCTATAGCTGTTCCAGCTACACCTGCGGAGACTCCCATTGCTAGTAGTATACCTTTTGCCATTGCCAATCCTGTCAAGACCATATATATGCATAAGCACATACAATAACCATTTTTTGGTTCATTTTTGTACCAAAAAAGTTCATCGAACAGGATTTCATACCAATTCATAATATGTCCACCTCTCCTCTTTTGCTGGAAAACGTATAATTACCTCAAATCTCCCAATCATGCGGGTGGAAATTTAATTTGGAATTAGAAACAACGTCGTATTAATAAATAAGCGTTTACTGCACACATAAATTAATAACATGTACCGGAATGCATTCTCCATTGTCTTATCCTGAAATACAGTTAATGGACTCCCGTGCTGTTATCAAGTTCAACTCAATTTTTCCTAAATACTTGCAGGCGAAGGATCTTAGAATCGGTGAAGTGGATAACTTTTCATTATTAGGAAGGCTCAATCACCACTGGAAGCTATACAGAAGAATACCACGGGACCTTTCTGACAGCGAAAGAACCGCACTTGTTGATTTTGCCACTAAACATGGACTAAATTCCTTCACGCTTAAAGGGGCAACCATGTCCGTCTCACTGCCTGATGAATTCTCTTCTTTCATCGACTCTATCAACGCAATCTTAGGATGCAGGGTATCTCCCGTAATCCTTCAGTCAAACGGAGACATCTATATATGTATTGAATTCGAAATGACTCAGTCGAGCATAGTCAGCAAAGTAATTATGGACTACCTGAGAAGCAAGCACGAGATGGATGTAAATCTAATTTTTTATGGTAAACATACGGGAAAATTACCTTATATTTTTAATATTTATCAAAAACTTGGCAACAGCCTGGAACGCCTTACCTTGGTGGAGACAAGATGGGATTTCAATAACTCGAACATAGGCGTTGAAAATGAAGGACTTTTCCTCAACCATGGAATACTAATACCAAAGCAATTTTCCGATTCCGCTCGCGAGAATATCATCATGCGACTTGATTCTCCCGAAGTTAAAGGAAGCGTCGAAACATTACATGTCCCTGGAACTTCTCAGATTGTTGAGGCAAATTTGAAATCAAGCTTTTTCAATGACTTTTTCCTGAATGTTATAATTGAGTACAGTGGCCCGATATTTTATGCCGCAAAATGCGATGGCACGGGACTGACCAATTGCTATATTGTCGTAACGGATGCAAAAGATTCTTTTTTACTAGGAATATTCAAGCACTGGTCATTAAAAGGAAGGCATGAACATGTTAATTTCCTCAAGCAGGTAAGGGACTTCAATAGCATCGATTCCGACGATCCCGTGAACGATGTTATCCAGATATAGAAAATAGTAAAAATTTCTATTTCTCGACCTTCTTAACGACCTTTTCGGCTATACCCGTGAATAAACCGGCAAAACTCTTGTCCACTTCAACACCCGGAACACCGGAATCTGCTCCCGTCACAATGCTCGGCAGGAATGGGAGACTGCCCAGGAAATCTATGCCAAGTTTCTTCGCAAGTTTTTCTGCACCACCCTTTCCAAATATCTCTATCTCCTTGCCGCAATGAGGGCAAATGAGCCCGCTCATGTTCTCAACCAGTCCAAGTACCCTGAGTTTAAGCTGAGTTGCAAAGTTTATCGCCTTCCTGACGTCAAGGAGCGCAATGTCCTGCGGTGTCGCTACGATAATGACGCCCTCGGCATCCGGCACCAGCTGCGCCACGGTGAGTGCCTCGTCACCGGTACCAGGGGGAAAGTCCATGACAACATAATCCATGCCCTCCCACTTAACCTCTTCAAGGAACTGCTGCACTGCCTTATGCCTGAGTGCACCTCGCCAGATTACTGCCGTATCTTCGGTGCTGAGCAGGAATGCCATGGAGATAATGCTGACCCCATACTTCGTTTCGGCAGGTATTATGCCCTCCTCATTTGCAAACAGCTTCTCTTTGTCAATCCCCAGCATCTTCGGATCGTCCGGTCCGTTTATATCGGCATCTATCAGCCCGACCTTCTTACCGAGTCTTGCCAGTGAGACTGCCAGATTGACGGCAACGGTTGACTTCCCAACGCCTCCTTTGCCGCTCATGACAAGTAACGTGTGTTTGACTCCCTTGTATTTCTCGGATTTTCCCGGAGGAGGTACATTCAACTGGAGCTTTGGAGGCTCATTCATCTTGATTTCTCCCTTAGCCATAGTCTTGTATTGCAGTGGAAGATATAACCTTCTCTTAGACGATGCAGGTATGCCTGAGCGGCCTTCCGCCTTCTAGCTATAATGATATATGCACTGAAATAAGAGCACCACTATATTACATCTTTGAGCCTTCCATTAAGCCTTATTATTGGCGAAGGTATGTCAACGGGAATGTACGATAATGAATGCATATTCTGTTCGGATGTAGTCGGAAAAAGGAATGCTGCTATTGTATTTGATGACAAATATACCATGGCATTCATGGATTATGCTCCAGTTGAAGAGGGACACCTGCTTGTAATACCGAAGAAACACTATGAAAGCATACTTGACATAGAGAGCGAAGACTACGTTCGCGTTCACAATCTTGTAAGAAAATTATCTCCCGTATTGCTTACTGCACTTCATGCAGATGGCCTCAACGTGGGCCAGAATAACGGATCCTGCGCAAATCAGGTAGTGATGCATTACCATGTGCACATGATTCCAAGGTTCTGTTCCACATCATTACCAAGCGTATCAGGAAAGGGCCGTTTTTCGGAGAGGCCGCTCAAGTGGGAACGTAAGATATCTGCAAAGGACGAACTGACCGCAATCGCAGCAATAATCAGGAAAGAGCTTGAGAACTCCCTCTAGAAAGGATCTGTTCATCGGATATTGAAAAGAACCGCGCGCATGGCATCATTGCTAATCATAAATGAAAGGATAAGTAAAATATAATATGTCTTAATAATAACAATAGAGCAGAAAGTGGTTGGAATGAAAAGTATAGAGGAGCTTTACAAGCGCGCATTTGAGCTTAAGAATAGGGGAATGTCCGATAAGGAGATATCTACAGAGCTACATCTTTCGGTCAATACAGTTACATGGCTTCTCAGCAAGGAGTTCCTGAAGGAATCAACAGTTCAGGATGTCAAGATAGGATGGAGAACAATAGGCGTCTACGGAAGCAGGATAAGTGCATTCTCGGAGACAATCTGCGATATAATAGAGGAAGAATCCACCTCAATGAACGTTATCGCTGACGCAATTCTTGGAATCACGATCAACGGCATCCCCTTTGCTACAATGGCCTCATATTTTCTTGATAAAGAGCTGATTGTTTACAGGCCTCACCCGGCAAGAAAGGAGGGAGTTTTCAGCAGCAATTTTGCTTCTGTGAAGGGAAAAAACATAGTCATAATTGATGATGTCGCTAGCACTGGCGAGACACTGAAGAGGACAATCGCCGATATTAAAAAAGAGGGTGGAAAACCGATCCTTGCAGTTGTCCTGGCTTCAAAGATGGCCGATGATGAAATATCCGGCGTAAGGCTGAGATCCCTGATCAGGACAAGGCTTGTTGGAATCAGGAAGTAAATGATCCCAGGCATTAATGAAATCAACGGATGATCGTTCTTTCATGCGATGAAAGGAAGGCATTTTTCTCAACTTATTCTGATATGGTGACGAGATGCACTTTAAGAAACAGGAAATATTTACAGCAGAAGGGAAAAGGGTGCAGGAATGATAGACAGGTTTAAGCAGGAAAAATTAAAGAAGATGCTGGATAATGGAATAGATCCGTATCCATATTCTTTCAAACAGGAGTTGCATGCTCTCGATATAAAGAAAGACTATGAAACACTGAAGGGAACGAAGACATCTATCGCTGGAAGAGCAATGAGCATCCGCCACATGGGACAGCTTTACTTTATTGACATTCTCGATGCAAGTGACAAGATTCAGGTCCTGGTCTCCCCGCAAATGACTTCGGCGAAATCCATTGCTCTGCTCGACCTCATAGACATGGGAGACATCCTTGGCATTCGTGGCATCATAAATAAGTCAAAGCGCGGTGAGATCAGCATAGAAGCTGACGAGATAACCGTCCTGTCGAAATCATTGAGCCCCATGCCGGAAAAGTTTCACGGCCTGAGCGACACAGAGACGAGATACAGGCAGAGGCATCTAGATCTTACCGCAAACCCTGAAACCAGGAGATATTTCATAACACGTGCCAGAATACTCAGCTACTTTAGAAATTTCCTTGATTCGCGTGGTTACATTGAGTTCGAAACACCTATTCTCCAGCCTGCTTATGGAGGTGCAAACGCGGAACCTTTTGTTACGCGATACAGAGCGCTTGACGCAGATTTCTATCTCAGGGTCTCGGATGAACTATACCTCAAGAGGCTGATCATAGGTGGAATGGAAAAGGTGTATGAGGTGTGCAAAGATTTCAGGAACGAGGATATAGACTCGACGCACAACCCTGAATTCACACAGGTTGAATTCTATGAGGCTTACAAGGATTACAATGACTTCATGACCATGACGGAGGAACTTCTCTCCTCGCTGGTCAGGAATCTATTCGGTTCTTACAAGATAACTTACCAGGGGAAGGAGCTTGATTTCACGCCTCCGTTCAAGAGGGTCTACTGGGTCGAGGAGGTTAAAAAACTCTCGGGAATAGATGTTTCTGTCCTTACCGATGAAGAGTCAGGGGAAGTGGCAAGGCGCGAAGGGTTGAAAACATCCACACTCAATGCCTATCATGTTGCAGACGGGCTCTTCGATAAATACATTAAGCCAAATCTCAGCGATCCCACCTTCGTCCTTGACTTTCCGGCTTATATGTGTCCCCTTACAAAAGATAAGAGAGGGAACCCAAAGCTCAGTGAAAGATTTGAGGTATATATCGCAGGCAGAGAGGAAGGCAACTGCTATTCTGAACTTACAGATCCTGTAGAGCAGAGAAAAAAGTTTGAGGATCAGGAGAGGGAAAGACAGCGTGGAGATGCCGAGGCACCGCCATCCGACGAGGATTTCCTGGAAGCCATCGAGTTCGGCATGCCTCCAACAGCCGGTATTGGGCTTTCAATAGACAGGCTTGCAATGATATTAACCGACAATATTTCGATCAAGGAGCTCCTTGCATTTCCGACGATGAGACCAAGAAAGTGATAATGCACTCATTTGCCCAACATCCATGGAGCCATCACTCTTCATGAACAGGATGCTGAAATTCCTCGATGGTCTGGCCGTTCACCGAATAAGAGTATGTCACGTCAACGCCTGCACGTGCGAGCGTTATACCAACATGACAGTATTTTGAAAGGGAGAGGTTTGCGGCTTTTTTCAGGGCCTCTGGCTTAACTTTACCCCATGCCTTGTAGTGCACATTCACAAACTTGAAAATCTTTGGAAATTCCGTCATTCTTTCGCCAGTGACCTCACACTCATACCTTTCGACCTGCTGCTTCATCTTCTCCAGTATTCCGAGAACATCGGGTCCACTGCAGCCTCCAGCAGCAAAAAGCAAAAGTTCTGTGGGGCTGTAGGTCTCTGGCTTGTTTGCATAATGATCATCTATTGTGATCGTCTCTTTCCCTTCAACGGTTGAGACGAATCCTTTTCCTTTTTCTTGTCTGAACGATATTTTCATGCAACCAGTATTGTTTGAAACTTAAAACATATTTCATTGCATCCTGACAGACAATCCCGTCACTTTCTAGTTCATTTCTCGAGATATGCGAGGATATGAAGGGATAACCTAAAAATTCTCAATGCCTGATTATTTATAATCATACCCAGTTCTTGAAGACATTGCTGATCTCTTGCTTTGATCTCCTCGATCTCAGGAGCAGATAAAGAAGAATCCTGGCCTTTAGCGGATCCAATGATCTTGCTGATATAAGGCCACGCCTAAGGAGATCACTTTCACTTCCTTGGAAAGAATAGGTCTTTGCAAATACTTCCCCATTTCTTGTCCTGGATGCGAGTACAACAGGCATTGTGGAGGCTAGTTTCTCCAATGTATCTAATATCGATGGATAGACATGTCCAGCTCCCATGGCCTCCAGAACAATACCGTCGTATCCAAGTTCCGCCGCATGGCCGATAAGCCTCCCTGAATCGCCTAACAGCGCTGTGAATAGAAGGACCTCCTTTTCTGGACTTCCCGGATCTACAGTTATCCTCAATCTTTCGGTTACCGGCTTCAGTGCTATCCTCACACGATCCTCTGAAATCCAGCCGATTGGGCCCAGGGGGAAAGAACTGAAAGCAGCCGGATTGGACGCGTGCGTCTTTTTCACGTATATTGAATGGTGAATGTCATCATTCATTACGACGACAGTTCCCAGGCCAACTGTCTGGCCGCTCGCAGCTACGCGGATTGCAGCGATCAGGTTGGCCTGTCCATCAGATCCTGGATTAGTGGGATCACGCATGGCCCCTGTGACTATAACAGGCCTATCTGACCTGACGGTAAGGTTGAGCAGAAAGGATGTTTCTTCTATAGTGTCGGTACCCTGGGTTACAACTACAGCATCTACCTCTTCTGATAGCAATCGATCAATCTCCCCACTCAAGGCAAGAAGATCTGCCATGCTAAGGCCAGAAGATGGTACCATTCTGAATGACACGGTCTTTATCTCAGCTATTTCCCTTAATTCAGGGATAGATGCCACCAGGCTCTCTGCATCAAGGTTGGGCACTACACCCGAGTCAACCTTCTTTGCCATTGAAATTGTTCCTCCAATGGAAACTAATGCAACCCTTGATCCAGCCATTCTAATCATGGAGTATCACCCAAATGATAAGTTTAATCCATCCAAAGAATCCTTGTTTATAAGGCGATTTTATTAGAAAAAAGAATATGAGTTTCTAGTTGCATTTTTCTTGAGGCAATTTTATCTCATAAAGTATCGAGCTTTGGATAAGGTCTCGGGATTGATGAAATGGGTATTTCCAACTGTTAGCTTATGTTACAGAACAGAACGATTTAAAGTTAATTACCTACACTATTATACCTGTATCCAGGGATTTCTCTACCCCTCTTTTTGCAAATGTCAGCCTTCCAGATAACATCAGGAAACTCTCTTTTATTCTCTCTTAATCGCCATCATACCGGTACCGGATGAAAAGAAGCTTCTTCAGGATCCTAGTGCTCCTTTCAAGGCTTTTTATCAGCCTGTTGAGATCGTCGTCACTGATCTTTCTCTTAATTGCATACATCTCAGTTTTGACCATGAAGATGTAATGGTTATAAGTACAGAAATGTTAGTAATTAACTATAATCAGGAAAAATCTGTGTTCCTGATTTTTCGCTTACGACATCTTCTGCGTGATCCAGACTTCCTATTGATGCATGTCCTCCGGTCTTTTTAACGAAATCAACAACAGCCTTTACCTTTGGCCCCATGCTCCCTTTTGGGAAATAACCGTCTTCGTAGTACTTATCCAATTCTCCTGCGGATATCCTGTAAAGCCTCTTCTCGTTTCCTGTTCCATAACCGAGTATCACATTTTCCACGTCCGTAAGTATAACAAACCTCTGTGCCTTGAGAGTGATTGCTAGAAACGACGATGCAAGATCCTTATCTATCACCGCATCAGTGCCCGAGTATCCAACACCTGACTTTACGACTGGGATTCCTCCGCCTCCAGAAGCTATTGGAAGAATCCCGCTCATCAGAAGCGATATTATCGCAGGCCTTTCCAGGACCTCAAGGGGCTTGGGTGAAGCTACAAGCCTCCGATACCCTTTCCCGTTCTCTTCTTTTACAGTCCAGCCATTTGCTCTCGCAAGTTCCTCGGCCTCTTCTTTCTTATAAAATGGGCCAATTGGTTTGCTGGGATTAGTAAAAGCAGGATCATTTTTATCGACCAGCGTTCTTGTCACTATAACGGAAGCGTTCTTTTCAAATCCCATTTTCGACCTGATAGAATCATAGGCGTTAAGAAGTATCTCCCCGATGAGACCTTGCGACATAGCACCGCAAGAATGCAGAGGTAACGATGGCGTGATATCTTTAGATGTCTCATTCTGCAAAAGTATGTCTCCAACCTGCGGGCCGTTTCCATGTGAAATCACCACTTCGTTGTTCTGGATAACGTTTGTAAGCTTCTCGAATGCATCTGTGGCCCTTTTTAGTTGAATATCATAAGTAGCCTCATCACCGCTCCTCAAAAGCGCGTTTCCTCCAAATGCTATCACGATTCTTTCCATAATAGATACCGATGGGAAGTAAGCCCAGTACTGCCAAGCTTAAATATTTGATCAGGAGTCCGATCGATCTCAACTGCCCGTAATTCGCTGTATACTGATGCAATCCAGACGAGGGCAATCCTTGATTTACTGTGCTTTTTATATAAAGAGATAAAGTTATCGACTTTGTTGTATTTATTAATCTGCGGAAAAATCGTTCGACGACCCATTTTTTCCGCACAGAACTTGATCTTATTCTCAGGAGGCTTGGAGTTGATGCTGTTGCCATAACCGGTACGCAAACTCCAAACTGCATAAGAGCCACTGCGTATGATGCTGACATGAACGACTTTGATACTGTCATCATCCAGGACTGCATCTCCTCAAAAACGAGAGAAGTGCAGGAAGCAAACATAAAGGATTTCATAAATGTCGGTTTTACTGTTCTGGATAGCGGTAAATTCATTGCTGATCTTGATAGTTATACAAAAGAGAACCCAAAATACCAGGCCATCGTCAGGCACTTAAGAAAGCAGAGGACTGGGAAAATAAAACCCTGAACCAGCTTAAGCTGAATCCTTTACAGCGGCAAAGATACAATCAGGCAATGTCGCCAAGCACCGATTTAGATATCTCTTCTGCAACTGTGTATGGATCAACCTTTTTCCTTAAATCGCTCTCCAGATCGGTCAGGCCCGACATTGAACTTTCTGTCAGCGCATTTATTCTCAATTCTGACTCGGCCATGAGAGCTGCCTTCACCTCATTGAAGAAACGTTTTTTAGCGCTTATAGGGCTCTTTCTGACATAAGAAAGATGCTTCTCGATATCAGCGATAAGTTCCTCGTAACCATCGAGATTTATGGAATTAAGCCCCACAACCGGAATCTTCCACTCATTCTGGGGTGTAAGGGCGAGGCTGTCCTCTATATCCTTCATTGCCATGAAGGCACCATCGCGATCCATCTTGTTTATAATAAAAATGCTGGCAATCTCCATCAAGCCTGCCTTGATTGCCTGAATCTCGTCACCCAGTCCGGGAGCAAGTGCAACTGCAATCGTATGCGCCATGCCAAGTATGTCAAGATCCGCCTGGCCGGCACCAACGGTCTCTACTATGATCCTGTCGTAACCGGCGGCATCTAGCACGCGTACTGCGTCCCAAGTGCTTCTTGAGAGGCCACCGCTCGATCCCCTGCTTGAAAGAGACCGCATGTATATGCCGTCGCGATAGAGCTTGTCCTGCATCCTGATGCGGTTTCCCAGGAATGATCCGTTTGTGAACGGGCTGGATGCATCGATTGCAATCACGGCCA
>JAMCPG010000003.1 GCA_023379845.1 Thermoplasmatota archaeon | reverse complement strand
TAAGCCTCCTGCATTAATCGCATAAGCATCGGGATATATGAACTGACTTGTAATGACCGTTTATGCTCCTAATTCTTGTCATCGCCATCTTCGCCATTGGTTTAGCAGTAGGTCTTCTGGGCAATATATCCGGCATAGGCGGCGGTGTCATGATAGTACTAGTCCTAGTTTATGGATATGGCTTCAAGCCCATTGACGCGGCGGGCCTTAGCCTTCTGACCCTTGTATTCAGCACACTCGTAGGATTCGTTCAGGATATTAGGAAAGGTTTGGTGGACAGAGTACTTCTCATGATTATAGCCCCGATAGGAGTTGTGGCAAGCATCCTCGGCACAGAGATAACGAATTACGTTTCGACGATTACTTTTAAAGGTGTTTTTGCTATAATATTGATCTGCCTTGGCCTATTCTCCCTCTATTCATCCCGCAGGCAGAGGAAGTTTAATTTTACGAAGAAGGAAAGCGGCACGGCACATACAGGTGGCACCGGCATTCTAGCTGCTGTCGCTGGTGCCGTATCTGGATTTGTTGGAATTGGAATAGGCGGGATAATGGGAACATACCTCACTGCAATCAAGAAGATAGATGCCAAAACCGCAATTGCAACCGTTGTTGCTGCAACACTTCCTATAACAATAATGGGCGCATCTTTACATTTCTACATATCTGGATCAATCAACCTGACTTTTGCCCCGCCCCTGATAGTTGGAGCTGTGCTTGGAGGATTGGCTGGAACATCCATAATTGTGAAAGCGCCGCATATCAGCCTGAGGTTCATCCAGGGTTATGTCATAATTTTTTTTGGCTCTCTCTCCGTCCTGCTTTTCATTCTTTCGTTATACGTACACTAGTTTCTTCTGCACTTAAAGAGGAAAAAGCTATAAATGAAGTTCAACAATCCGTGAATTATGCGTTTTCATGGTTAGCTGAAATGGATAAGAGCAACATGTGAAATTAGTTATATCTGGTACCATTTTAGAACGGTATCATGGAAGAGATAGAATTGAAGCTTGATAACCAGACACCGTTTTGTGAACTATCAAAGGAATTTCCTGAAGTCACTATATTCAGATGGTGCAATTCCGTTATCGATTATGTGGAAATGTACGGAAAAGAGGATAGGATGAAGGAAGCATACAGGAGACTTGCAGAGGTTACCAGTGAGATACACAGTCGGATCCTCAACTCTGGCTTGATCGGCAACCACAGCGAATCTGCAATTTCATGCAGATGCACAACTCATAATTCAAGTATACGTCTCGCTGAATCCATGAATCTGCTATGGGAAGCGCCTGCCGTCTACAGCAACGGAAAGGAGACGCTGAGGATAATCTCTTTTTCACAGAAAGATTTAGAGGGTTTCTTTGATGCTGCTGCAAGAAATGGCACCATACAGTTTGTAAGAAAGAAAAATATCCTGCCTGATTCACTGCGGGAAGTTTATAGCATATCGCTGGGCGATATCTTCGAGGGTATGTCGGACAAGCAGGTCAGGTACCTGAGAGATGCAATTGCGCTGGGACTTTTCAATTCGCCAAGAAAGGCGAAGATTGAGGATCTTGCCAGATCAAACGGACTTTCAAAATCCACTATGCAGGAGCATATCAACAAGGCAAGGAATAAGCTTCTGAAGGCAATGGAGCCCTACATTTCGCTTTATCTCCATTCGTTAAGCGATTGACTGTGTACTAAGCTTGCCGCCTGAAACGACTTATCTTTATTCAAGATAGTTATTCCTATTTTTAATAAGAAGGGGTAGATTTTGGCAGGAATTCTTGACCTTGTTAGAAAAAATGACTCGTATAGAATGAAAACTCTTAATTTGCAAGCTTCTGAGAACAGGGTAAGCCCTGATGTGAAAGAGGCACTATCGAGTGATCTTGCGTCCAGGTACTCGCACATTATGCCAGACGGGAATAATTCCTATGGAGGAGCTGGATACTTCGAGGAGATTTATGAAAAGACCCAATCAAGCATTCAGGATCTATACCATGTCAGGTATGCAGATGCCAGACCTGTAGGGGGTCATATTGCCGTTTTGGCAGCCATTATGTCTCTGGTCAAGAAAGGCGATACAATATATTCAATTGGATCAGAGGCTGGAGGCTATCCAGGCTACCAGAAAGAGTACATTCCCGATATGCTATCGCTCAAAACTGAGAAGATTCCTTATCTGCCGGAACAACAGGAAATAGATTATGATTCCATGGCACTGGCTGTCAGGAAGAAAAAACCAGACCTGATTGTTTTAGGACAATCAGCTTTTGTAAAACCTTACGATCTCACGAGAATATCAGAAATAGCAGAGGAGTCTGGATCAAAGATTCTGTATGACGGCTCTCATGTCATGGGCCTCATTGCAGGGGGAAGGTTCCAGCCTGACGCTTCGTCCAGGGCAGATGTTCTGGTAGGATCGACCCACAAGTCATTCTTTGGACCTCAGGGCGGCCTGATACTCACAAATAACTTGGATCTTATTCCCAAAATTGAGAAAAACCTGACATGGATGACAATGGATAACATGCATCCAAACAGGGTTGCTGCGCTGGGAGTTGCTGCTGAAGAAATGCTTAGGCATGGTAAGGAATATGCTGCACTTGTGGAAAAGAATTCCCACAACCTTGGCAAGGCGCTTGATGAACTCAAAATACCTGTAAGATTCAAGCCGTGGTATTCAAAGTCGCATCAGGTTCTTCTTTCGTCATCCATGGAACAGGATTTTGTAAAGTTTTCCAATGGAATGGAAGAGAGCGGAATAATTGTTGACCGTGACGGCAGGATCGGAACATCTGAGATTTCAAGAATGGGATTTTCTGACATGGATAGAATAGCAGACCTCATATCTGAGGCGCAGGCTGGTAACAATGTATTAAAACGTGTTGCAGATTTAGTATCATCGCTAAGAATTGAATTTTGGAGGTAGAAAATGAAGGCTATGGAAATCATGACCAGGGAAGTTATCTCTCTGGATGAAAACACAGTGATAACAGAGGCTATTGCAAAAATGCGCGATAATTCGGTTCAGACAGTCCCAGTGCTCAGGGATGGCAAGTATGTCGGCGTACTTACATACAGGGAGATACTCAAGAGGCACAGTATCAGGCCGAACACAAAGGTCATACATTATGCAATTCCATCTCCTGGAATCGCAGAGGACGATAGCGTCGAGTCCGTTGCTAAAAGCCTTGTGGAAAGCGGACTTGTGGCACTGCCTGTTCTCAAGAAAGAAAAGATTGTTGGTATTGTGTCAAGAACAGACATTGTGAAGCATCTTTCGGATATATACAACATAAAAAGCCTGACATGCGAAGACCTGATGTTCCCAGATCCGCAGATTGTGCATGAGAAGGACGGGGTGGATTCAGCGGTTGAAGCAATGCGATCCATGGATCTGGTGGAGATACCTCTTGTCGATGATCACAGGAGATACACGGGAATACTCAAGCTGGACGATGCAACCCGGGAACTCTTTGGAAAAGAGAAGGGAATAAAGTTTGGACAATACGCGCCAGGAAAGCAGACGGTAAAGATAGTGTGCTCCTCGCTTCTGTCTGAGCTTCCTGCCCTTAAAAAGGAAGATCCTCTTGAGAAGGCAGCGTCGCTGATGGTCGATAATATCGTTCATATTGTTCCGATCATAGATTCTGATAACAGGCTCATTGGAATAGTTGAGATGAACACTATTGTGAACACAGTGGCAGGATCCAATGATGAGGAAGGTGTTCTTGTCAATATCAGCGGTCTTGAGCCTGGAGAAGAAGACCTATACGATATTGCATATTTCCTGGCGGACAAGTTCATGACCAGGTTTCACAAACTTACCGGGCACAATAATGGGCAGCTTAATATCAACGTGCAGAAATACAAGACACAGGGGAAAACAAAATATTCAGTCAGGACCAGGCTTTTTTCAGGAAGAATCAACCTGTCAATGGACTCTCACAACTGGAACTTCGGGAAGTGCGTTTCAGACATATTTGACGGGTACGAGAAGCGTCTCTCCAAGCTCAAAGAGAAGGCATAGTTATGTCCGGGGAGTTGTGTGAAAAGCTTCTTGATGCCGCAGAGAAGAAAAGCAGATACGCTGAAGTCAGGTTCATGGAGCTTGAAGGCTCGGGTGCCGCCTACAGGAACGGATCATTTGAGGGTGCAGCATATTCAAAATATTCCGGTTACTCTGTCAGGGTCCTGAACAATTCTCTCGCCATATCATTCTCAAATTCGGAGAACTATGAGGAACTCCTGAAGGCTCTTGACATTGCAGTCAGGAGATCCATGGTCCCAGGGAAGTCCCGGATAGTGACGAAGAGCGACGGGAGGAAGGAATGGGTAGTCTCAGGATCAAAAAAGGTGGATAATGTTTCTCTGGATGACAAAATCTCAATGCTCAGGGACAACGACTCCCTGATGGAGACCCTTGGAGCGGGCGTAAGAATGAATTACATTTCAGACAGGAAGGTGAAGCAGGTATTCATGAATAGCGAAGGCTCGCAGATCAGGGGAGAATTCTCTCGAATCAGCTATTTCTATTTCGCTGGAATTCTTGATTCAGGAGAATTTGAACAGTCAACGGGAGAATTCGGGTCCACTGGCGGTTATGAGTACTTTGATACATTGAACCTTCGAGATAGAATAACTGACGACATAGGAGCAATAAAGAAGGCAATGCATGCGAACCACATGAAGCCAGGAAAGATGGATGTCGTGATCGGCCCCGAGATTTCCGGGATCGTTGCACATGAATCTGCAGGTCATCCCACCGAATACGACAGGATAGTTGGAAGGGAGGGTGCTCTCGCAGGAGAGTCTTTTCTAACTGGAAAGAAACTACCAATGAAGATCGGTTCCGGTGCAGTGAGCGTTATCGATGATCCTTCGATGAAGGGGAGCTATGGTTTCTATGTGTACGATGATGAAGGGATCAGGTCGCGAAAAAGATACCTTTACAGGAAGGGCTATACAGACGAGTTCATACACAACAGGGAAAGTGCCGCGAGACAGGGAGTGGAACCGAATGGAGGAGGAAGATCATCGTCTTGGAACATGGAGCCGTTACCAAGGATGAGCACAACGTACATTGAGCCCGGTGATTACAGTTTTGAGGAACTTGTGGAAGGAGTAAAGGAAGGTGTCTACATCAAGAACTTCACCGAATGGAATATTGACGATATCAGGTTCAATGAAAAGTATGTCGGAAAAGAGGCGTATCGGATCAGCAACGGAAAGATTGCCGAGCAGATCAGGCGGCCCGTAATAGAGACAAACACGATAAAATTCTATTCAGCAATTGATGCAGTCGCAAGAGACATGGAATTCTTTGCCGGTCAATGCGGAAAGGGTGATCCCGAACAGGGAGTGGATGTCTGGATGGGTGGCCCTCATGCAAGGCTCAGGGATCTGTACATACAGTGAGGTGGAAGAATGGAATTCAATGAAAATATATTGAAAATACTGAGAAAAAAGGATCTTAGTGAATATGTCGTCGCAACCTCTGTTACTGATACAGATCAGGTAAGGTTCTCGGCAGACTCGAAAGACCTCTTCAATCACTGGTCAGAGAAGTCAGCGGCAATTTTTATATCCAGGGGAAAGAAGATCTTCTCCACCACAATATCGAATGTCGAAATGCCTGAACACGAGATTGACAAGGCGGTATCGATCCTTAACACGCTGCCTGAAAACACAAATTATATGGGGATAAGCGATAAGAAACACTCTTACGGTTCGCTTCGAAAGTTCAAGAAGATTAATGCAGACATAGATGAGATGGCATCTACGGTACTGAATTCGGCCTTAAATGCTGGTTCTGACAGGGTCGCAGGCCTTGTTTACAACGAATTCTCGACAATATACCTGGATACACAGATAAATGAGGTTGAATATTCAGAAGGCGGTCTGCATATTCTGGTTCGTTCATTTATCGGGGAAGGGACAGGACAGGAGTCGTCGCACCTCGGTTTTGATTCGAAGAGTACTTCAAAAGATCTTGAGAAGATGGGCAGGGAGGCTTCGGAAACTGCAAAACTCGGCAGCAAGTTTTCCGAGGGCAAGCCCGGGAAATACGATGTTCTGATGTCGCCGTACCTGGTGGGAAACCTCATTACCTATGGATCGTCTCTTTTCTCTGCATATAATGTTGATGCGGGCATGAGCTGCTTCGAGAATAAGGTGGGCCAGAAGGTTGCGTCAGGCATTGTGAACCTTATAGACGATCCTCTTAATTTCAAAGGAGATGCGGCAGTCCAGGTTGATGAGGAAGCCACACCGACAAAACGCCTTCAGATGATTGAGAACGGTGTCCTGAAGACATATCTTCACTCGACGTCGACAGCCAGAAAGTTTGGTGCGGAGACAACTGGAAATGCAGGGATCATATCACCGCATCCATGGCAGTTGAACATGCTTCCTGGAAAGGAGAGTTTTGATAGCATTTTACAGGAAATGAAGAAGGGCCTCTATGTAAGGAATGCATGGTATACAAGATTCCAGGATTACAGAAACGGCATCTTTTCAACAGTACCAAGGGATGGTATCTTCACGGTGGAGGATGGGGAGATAACCGGCTCCATCAGGGGAATAAGGATCAGTGATGAGATTCCAAGGATATTGATGAACATAGATCAGGTATCGAAGGAACAGATGAATGTAAAATGGTGGCAGGAAATCCATTCTTCTTTTATGCCATATGTGCATGTGCGTGACGTAAGCATATCCAAGTCATTCTAACCCGGCATATCAAACGCATGTAGGCGGGGACGATGCATCTGTCATCGTGGAAGCAAAGCTTGCTTCCGCACTCATTACAGAAGACATGTTCCCATAGTTATCAAGCATATACTGTGGGGTGTGCGAGGTAAGCGATCCAGGATCTATGACATACATGTTGAGGACCCATGTGCCTCCCGGTCCGGTTATGACCATTACGGTATTTATCTTGTGTGGTGAATAAAGGAATGCAGAGGATGTATTGGTTCCGCTAATGTGATCAACGGTAGTAATGTTCTGCACTATTCTGACGATTGGATCCGGTATGCCGGAAAAGTTGAGCTCTGATAGCCCGGTAGAGACAAGCTGGCTCGAGTTGATAGGTGTTCCACCCTCAACGTTGTTCAATCCGTCGGCCGTTGCATTGAGGTAAAGATTGTACAGATAATATGGATAGAAGTTTACAGTAAACTTGCTGGAATCGTTTGTTGCCGCATGCACATATGAAAACGTCCTGAAAAGCAGGCCGGGAACTGCTGTATCGTTAGCAAAGGGAGCCTTGTTGAGCTGAAGGTAGGGCGACATGTTCACATATTGTGAAAAGTAGTCGAGAAGCATCCATGAATCTGCTGCACCAATCGGGCAACCGTACCATGACGAGAGATAGACGTTGACCTGTGAAGTTGGAGCATAGTCCACGTTTGAAATCTGGTAAAACTTGCCGAAGGGGATTGTGACTGGTTTGACATTTGAAGGGTTTTGTGTATTCTGGCTGTGCGTAAATGTTACTATGCCGAGTCCATATGGAACACCCAACCCGGCTGCCACAATCACAACTGCGATCATAACAGGGAGCCATCGCCTGAGCTTATGACTTTCTTCTGCCATTGAGTAAGGTACCGAAATTTGTTATTAAAATATTTTGATAAGTGCAAATTTTTATGTTATGCGAATCTTTTACTTGTTTTTGGATCATCAATGCATGCTCTTCCTGGCTCTTGACATAACGTCAAGATATTCTAGCCCTTTCTTGACTCCGGTGGATGCCTCAGGATAATGCACGCTGAACAGTTCGCGCTTCATCTCTTCCTCCCTTCCTATGCCAAGAATGGGTGCCGTAATTTCAATGAACCTTGACAGATAGCCGGAACCGGTGAATATCTTTTCAATTGTTGCCATGATATTGTCATAGTCATCAAAAACCATCTTCCTGTTTTCTGGCTGCATGGATGCAGCAATAAAGGCGGTAATCGAGTCCTGCCTGGGCACTATCTCCTCATCAACGCTCTTTTTCAGGGCTGCATAGTTTTTCTCTCCACTCGAAAATCCAAGTGCATAGATCAGGTGCTGCCTGGCATCATCCTTCTTCGTTACTTTGATCTTTTCTATTATGTCTGATGCAGAATTCGCCGTCAACGAATAAGCGACTGCAAGAGACCTCCTGAGGTTCGGATCAAAGCTGTCATAGGAGGGAAAGTTTTCTGCAAGCTTTCTGGCATATTCTTTATCCAGCTGGACAAGCATAGTCCTGATGCTTCCTCTTGTTACTGTAAGGGAATGCTTTTCGCCTTTAGCCGGTTCACCTAGTGTCTTATTGAATTTCTGGAGATAGTTACGCAATTTATCCTTTAGTGCTGAATTTGATGGATCAATCATGTATAGCGAAAAAAGATCGCTTGCGATAGAATTCATTATAAGAGGTTCCTTATCGTTGGACATAGAATCAAGCACAGAAAGATAATCCTTGAAGCTTTTTCTCCCAGACATGAAGAGGGCGTTCATGTCGTTCAGGATTCCCCATCTGTCCAGGACGCCCATCAACGATGCATGCTTCATTATGTTATCCGTAAGTGCTTCGTCATACTCGACACGGTAGAACCCGGTGCTTCCTGAGTCCAGCTTGATAAATTCCTTTGAAGGTATATCCATTTCCCTCTTGTCAAAAAGGACTGCATCCTTTGAGTGTTCTCTCCATACAATCAGTGGAATGGGCCACAATTCGTCATCGGTTTTTCCGAGGAGAGTAAATTTCTCCTGGTGCAACTTAATCCTCGATCCTTGAAGCTTTGCCGATATGGTCGGATATCCCTTCTTGGTTATCCATGCTTTCATTATCTCGGAGACGGGCTTCCCCGTGACCTCTTCGAGTTCTGTCCACAGATCGCTTCCGGCGGCGTTCTTGTAAGAATATTTCTTCAGGTATGATCTGATGCCGGACCTGAAATCATCTTCTCCAAGATAGTTCTCCAGCATTCTCAGTATGTTTCCCCCTTTGCCGTAGCTGATCTCGTCGAATATCTGTGAAACCTCCTCAGGCTCCACGACGTTGACGTCAATAGAATGCGTACTGCTGAGCGAATCACCAAGCAGGGCGCCACGCTTCTCAGAGTCTATGAGGTTATTGAGAATGTCATACTCCGGGTGCAGCCTGTTTACTGTCTTGTATGCCATGAACGTCGCAAAGCTCTCGTTGAGCCATAGATCGTTCCACCACTTCATTGTGACAAGGTCTCCAAACCACTGGTGTGCAAGCTCATGAGCCACCACCTCGTCTATGGCGCTCAGTGTTGCAGCGCTCGTATCCTTGGTTGCCTGAATATACCTTTCCCTGAAAGTGATTGCACCCCAGTTTTCCATGGCTCCAGCGGCGTAATCAGGAACTGATATTAGGTGCAGCTTTGGAAGCTGATATGGAATGCCGAAGTATTCCTCGTAGTATTTCAAACTGGCTATTGCAGATTTCACGGGGAAATCCGTGGAATATAAGGTGCCCTTTGGCGCGATAAGTGTTACATCCTTTTTTCCAAGCTTTCCCGATAAATGATCAAAGTTTCCTATGCCCAGGTAGAATAGATATGTGGACATTGGAGGGGTGGACTCAAATTCAATCTGCTTCCTCCCGGACACGGATGTTGTACCGCGTATAGGCATGTTGGATATTGCATCAAGTTCGTTGTCAACCAGCACGGTAACGCGAAACTCTGCTTTGTACTGCGGCCTGTCGATGCAGGGGAAAAGCCTTCTGGCACCAGTAGGTTCGAAGTCTGTAGTAAGGAACTCATGATCGTTGATCCGAACACGGTACATTCCCCTGAGTGCATGCGTCACTTTAGAGACAAACTCTATGTCGATGTCGCATGGACCATTGAAGTCCCCTTCAATTGTTATCAGGCCCTTCTTGGAGTCGATGCTAAATTTCTGGGGTTCTCCGTTAATATTGATGCCTTTGATATTTGTATCAACTGCATCCAGTTCTATTTTCTCCCCGTTAAGGTGTGCAGAAATTTTCTCCTTTCCGTTAATGTAATCGCTGGACTTCTGGAAGTTAAAGTGCAGATCATAGCTAACGATCTTCATATGGATGATATAGCATGGATACTATTAATTATGGCATGCTATCGCAAACGATGACCGAAATAAGGAAGATCGACCAGATCCATCCAGACCCTGTTATTATAGATCGGGCGGCTTCAGTTATCAAAAATGGAGGCACGGTTGTCTTTCCCACCGAAACTGTTTACGGACTTGGAGCCGACGCAACTACAGATTCCTCCGTTATGAAAATATACAAAGCAAAGGGAAGACCTCCTGACAATCCTCTCATAGTCCACTTTTCATCCCTGGAGATGATGAGAAAATACGTTCATGTCACTCCTGATATAGAGAGGTTTGCCAGTAATGTCTGGCCCGGGCCGGTGACTTTCATTTTAGAAGCAACAGCAAATCTATCCATAGTTGCGAGAGCCTCACTTCCAACGGCAGGATCGAGAATACCTGCGAATCCGGTTGCGCTTGCTCTTATTGACAGGGCAGGAGTCCCAATATCCGCCCCAAGCGCGAATATATCAACCAGGCCAAGCATCGTTTCATCCGCGGAGGCAATTGTGGAACTAGATGGAAAGGTCGACATGATCCTGGATGCAGGAATGACGTTTTTCGGAATGGAGAGCACTGTCCTGAGGCAGATAGAAGGAGGATATGAGATTCTGCGACCTGGAGCAGTGGGAGTAGAAGATCTTGAGCCAATTCTGGGTAAAATTTTTGTATCTGCTGCTGCAAGGGCAGCCGAGACTGTCGACAAACCAATAACCCCCGGAATGAAATACAGGCACTATTCACCGGGAAAAACGTTGTACAGGATAGAGGATAGGGGAGCTTTTATTTCTTATGTTGCTGAAAATAACACTGCTGATATGGGAATAATATGCTCAGACGAAGTCGCTTCTTCCGCTGGATTGCAATGCATATCGCTCGGCACGGAGAAAGATCTTTATGAAATAGCAAAGAACCTTTTCCCCGCTTTCAGGAAACTTGATTCAGGACCTTATAAGAGTGGAATCATTCATGGATTTCCGGAATCAGGCATTGGCCTTGCAATTATGAACAGGATAAGAAAGGCATCCGTTCCTTATCAGTGACTGTGCTTCAAGAAAGAACTTCGTCAATTCTTCCAATCTCTATCGGAGTGCTCTTTGTTCCAACCAGTACACCGGTTGAGTTTGCGACTATTGACGAGCCGACATATATGCTTCCAAAGTTCGCCGTCCCGGGCTTGGCTTCGACCTTGAAAAGATTTGACAGGAATTCAAGCTCGTCCTCCGTGACAGTGGGTGTTACAATCATGCCTTTTTTCGTGAGTACAGAAACACTTCCGACGGTCTTGATGCCACCTATTGACGTTTTTATAACCTCGACGCCAAGGCAATCCTCAATCTTCTTTATGCTTGTCTTCGAGAATCCCCTGTGGATTATTGCTGCTTGATCGTTGGTGACAATGTCATTTCCAATTGCATTCACCTTGTCCTTAAGCACAAGAATGTTTCTCGATCCGCTTGCCTTCTTTATGTCATCCTGATCGGCCATTGCACTCAATATCATGCCGTTGCTGTTACCTGTCATCATGGAACCGATCAGGAATGAATTTGCAAGCATGATCCTCTGCGTCTCCGTGCCGAGTATCCTGCCAACCTCTGATTCGGATTCGCTGCTCATCTGGGCTGGAATGTATGTGATATCATCAAATGTGCGCATATAGACTCCAATAAAATCGCTGCTAAGCGCACTGAATTTTTCAATCATTTTCAGGGAAATATTACCTCGGCTGTCCCGTCCTGTAGTTTGATCACCTTGACGGAAATGCTGGAAGATATCTTCTTGCGGCCATGTTCCCAGATCTTTTCGTTGACCTTTGGATCGATCCAGACGTCCTCAAGGGGTGTCTTGGAGTGTCTTGCAACATGATTCCTTATTATCGAGACTGCCGTGTCTGCCCTTCTTGTTACCGGGGAGTCCTTCGCATCCCTCAGCGGGATATTCATTAAAATTTCTGCTGTTACGTCTTCGTCTGCCATGTCATTTCACCTACAGTTTAAGGTAGTTTCTCCTCCAGTGTCGTCTCTTGTCGTTCTGCGTGAGCTTCCTGTTGGTTTTCATCATTACCCAACCAGGCACTCTTCTATTACTTCTGACCTTTTTCATCAACCTTATTTTTCTGGCTGTTTCCTTATTTCTGCTCATTTTCCCCGCCACTCAATCTTTGATTCCCTCTTTGTCGCCGTGAGTTTGTCAAGTATCTCCCTTACTTCCTCGTCTCCGATCATTCTGTTAACCCTGCCCATTCCAGCAAGCTGGATCAGCTGGTTCTCCACATTGTCGGCAAGTTCCGGCTTGACCAGCCTCACCCTGCTCAGGCGCTCCCTCGCTTCCGGCGTAAGGATCTGCCTGAGTATCTGCTGCTTCCTTGCCTTCTCCATTTCGGCGCGTCTTCTCTGTTCCTCGACGGCCTGTTCATCGCCTGCAGACCTCTGAAGTTCCTGCATTTTCCTGCGTCTGATTTCTTCAAGTTCATCGTCAGAGTCCATAAGCTTCACCTACCTTCATGTCACAGTGCGTGTATTTACATGAATTTTTTGAATTTCTCGTCCTTTTCCACCAGATTCTTTACTATGTCTGCTGAAACCTTTGAAAGGAAAGATTCTCCCTTGGGCGATATTGATCTTCCTTTCTGATCTTTCTTCACGTATCCAAGCCTTTCGAGTTCCTCAAGCATGTGCCTTACTATGAATCTGCTCCCTCTTGCCGGATGGTATTTCTGTGACCCTCTATCCACGCGGCCACCATATTCAGCACTCAACCTTGAAATACCAATGGGACCTTTCAAGTAAACTTTCCTCAGGGTTGAGGCCATTCTCCTGTGATACCAGTCAGGCTGTGTCCATGACTTTTCCCTGTGAATTCCTGCCTTAAGCAGATCTACCCATTCAGGAACCTTGATCCTGTCGTCTTTCTGCAACTCTTCACTGACCTTTTCAATTAATGAAGCAGATTGAACATTTCTAACGTTAACCATTCTGAATCCGTTGGAGGAGATTGAAAAAATACTTATAACTCTTTCTAGTCGCAGGAATCGAGTTTCAGGCATCCTGAATAACTGACTCAGGTGTATGTTGCGATAGCTCTTCCAGAAGCAGTTCTGCGCCCATAAATTAGAACCGCCACCATGAGGACTACATCAACAAATGCATCAAGACCTATTATCAGTGTGCCATTGGCGAGGGATAAGTATCTCAGATAGACGACCATGTCAACGGCCAGCGCAGGGATAAGGAGCAGCAAAAGCGACCTTGCAAACGTGATCATCAAGCCCATGTTGCCACCGAAGGAGTCAAAGTTAAGGATCGTAACAGCATCATTTATGTGATCGGAATTTCTGATAAGGTTTATTACCAAAACATATACAAACCCGGAAACAATAGAAATTTCTGTGAGTATTAGGCTAAGCGGCGACTCTTTACCGACGAATGCAACAACGATCATTATCAGAGCCGAAGCAACCAGGAATATTAGCAGGGATAGGGAGAATTTAGAACCGAGGAATCTAAGCCTGTCCAGGGGAAGAGAGAATACTGAAGTTATACCCTTTCCCTCGGCCATCAGCATAATTATTGGAAAGAATGACGCGCATATTACAGGAAATTCAAGCATCACATAGTAAAGGCCGAGCGGACTGAAGTTACTTGCAAGAGCAAAAGGAATCACGACAGGAATTGAGAGAAGTATAGGAAAAAAAAGCATTATCGAATTTTGCGGGGACCTGAAAACAATGGCAGTATCCTTCCTGAACAGGCTTCTTCCGATGCCAGATGTATGCATAAAACCGGCTGGTGCCGTGGAGTCCTTTACCTGCTTTCCAGGCCGTGTGAAGAATTTTAGCAGGAGATGCTCTGAACCTTTGAGAGAGAAGATAGCCAATATAACATAAATTGAATATGACAACACTGTGTCTGCTACCTCGTAACCTGAATGCACATAGAATGCAGTCGATGCAACGTTGATCAAGGGCAACAGGGCACCGATATAAGAAAAGCTGCCAAAATATGTTGTTGGCAGGATTGACGGATCATAAATCCATGCTTCGAATAAAAGGAAAGCAAGTATCGCAATGCCTGCCTTTAGAGCAGTGGATAGATATCGTCTTGATCCCTTCTTTCTCTGGAACATTCCCTCTCCTGAAAATAATAGTATAACCGAACCAACAAACAGTCCAAGGATTAGATAAATGAATACCCATACAAGTATCAGGAAGAATCCAACCGGATTATGATAAATAAGAGCATATCCGAAAGCGGCAGGGATAACAACAAATGCCGTTGACGTCGCATAATAATAGAGAAAACTCAGGGCCAGCGTCCTCTCTATCCTTACGTTAGGAAGATGCATTGAATAATCAGCGATATTGGCTATCTTGATCTGGGAGAAGAAAAAAAGCGCATTGTATCCGCCCGTAAGCAGGAGATAAAAAAATAGAACAACTATAACTTCGGTGAAGGTGGATCCTGTTGGTGATTCAAGATATTTGATTCCTGCTAAGCCAACAGATAGTATGGAGAAGGATATGATGCTTGCAACGTAGTTTCTGCGGACATATGAGGTCAAGGATCTGCCATTCTTCCTAAGTGTTTTGCGGGCGAACCCTTTAAGAGAGAAATAGCGTTGTTCTCTTATTATCAACCTAGCAAGGTTGAATTCATCCTTTATCATTCGCGCATACTCTCTGCCAGTGAGTTTACCGTAGGATCAAGATCCTCGCTTCCAGTTACCTTGAGGAATATGTCCTCCAGAGTACCCTCGCTGTGCTTCTTTTCCAGTTCTTCGAATGTTCCTGAATCAACTATCTTTCCTGCATAAAGGATTGAAAGTCTTGTGCAGAGGCGCTGCGCAACCTCCATGATATGCGTGGAGAAGATTATTATTTTACCTCGCTCAGCAATCTTTGCAAGAAGATCCTTCAGAATCTTTGACGATCTGGGATCAAGGCCATTCATTGCCTCATCAAGCACTATGACCTGCGGATCATGTATAAGAGCGGCGATGATCGCGACTTTTTGCCTTGTGCCGAACGAAAGGTTTCCAATGTAGTCGGAGGATATTTGATCGAGCTCGAACGCCTTGAGAAACTCGGTTGCCCGCTTCTCATATTGTCCTGCTGGAACTTTACGCACCGAAGCGATAAATCGCAGGTATTCCCAAATGTTCATGCTCTCGTAAAGGGCAGGTGTTTCTGGAACGTAGCCTGTGAAGGCTTTTACAACATTATTCTCTATAATGGTATCATGCCCAAGCACCGTTATTGACCCGGATGTGGGTTTTATTATTGATGATATAAGCTTCAGCATTGTTGTCTTTCCAGACCCGTTTGGGCCAAGAATTCCATATATCTGGCCAGGTTGAACCTGCAGGTTTATACCTGATAGCGCTAATTTACCGGAATAAGCCTTGGTAACATTGATGAGTTCTATCACTTGCTGTCCGACTCTTTATTATTACGGACAAATAATCTTTTCCCGAGCCTGATTGCAGGGAATAATATATACAGAAGAAACATGATGGGACTGTGATGCAGTGCGGTCTTGACGAAGCTGGAAGAGGTCCAGTTATTGGGCCAATGGTCATTGCCATGGTCTGCGGAGATGAGAAAGATTTGTCATTGATCGGTGCCCGTGATTCCAAGATTCTGTCTCCCGGAAGAAGAGAGACGCTTTTGTTGTTGGAGCCATAGCTTACGGTATTTCCGCCGTTTTTTCACCTGTAGATGTTCATGGTATCTGAAGGACCAGCAAGCAAGCAAAGTAGGCCTGACAATATCTGAACGCGCCATATTTAGGGAAAGGCTTTTTGCCCCAAAGAATATGGTGTAATGTTTGTTGAACTGGAAAACCCTGTAACGGCGATAGGTATATTCACCACAAGGACGCCTAAGTTTTTAGTACGTTTACTGAACGTACAATTCCCGGAGTGCGAGTTAGCGACTGCTGCACCATCGTGTTGTCCACGTAAATTTTTTGTTTATGTGGACCAAGGTATCCATTGCTTATGCTATTCGAACGAAACCTGTTTCCTACCTTAGAAACATTTCCTAGGAATTTACATTTGCCGATATCGCTATTCATATAAGCAGTTGAATTACCATTATAACCAAAAGAATAATGTGTGTCAGACGGAGTTTGGTCGTATGATGTACCCGATCCGATGCCCACTGCTAGTATCATCGTCGAAAGGTTTGTTATTGAAATTACAAAGCAAGATTGCAGCTTAATGATAGACATCACCTATATTATAGTGGTACCTGGAGAATCGACACAATGGTAAATCCAACTGTGATTGACAATGGTTCCGAGAAGCCATCTAGGGTGATACTTAGCTGTTTGTATACAGCGTGACCTGTATACCCGAATGAATTTCTAAATAATGCCCTTGAAAAGAATGAGAAATGATAAAATCCTTTCATTTTTCTAGTATCATTCAGGAATCCAAAATTCACAGAATTAGAAAGCGAACCCTCGTGGCCTTCATTCGTATAATCAAATGTGTTTGGTATACTTGCCTTTTCAGGATAACTTACATTTTTGATACTTACTTTGTTCATACAAAATTGGATTTGAAGAATTTGTTACTGGTTCGATTTGCGGTCGAATTTGATGGGATTCCAGAGCTATTTTCGTTTATAATCATTTAAGGTGGACGAAGACCCTTTTCTATTATTCCAGTAAGGTTTACTAACACGCAGGCATGCCGATAGTATTTAGTGTAAATTGTTGCATTGAAACCTAATAGCGTGTTGACTATGACTTCTGAAGAGACATTAAGCATTGATGCAGTGCTTCCATTTGTCTTGAATTCTGTGCTAATATTTGTATAGTTAAAAAAACCAATCATTCTCGCAGCAGGGTAGATTTGTCGCATTTGCATGTATGATGTTATTGGTGATGGTGCCTGCTTCGAGAATATATAGGAGGATTTGACGCTTAATCAAATAACTCGTAAAACGAGACTAGAGCAGCGACAATGATCAATGCAATAACGGCGAACATGATCATCCTGTTCCGCTTCTGCATCATATAAGCCAACACTCCATAAATGAATATGAACCTTACCGATTTTGGTAAGAGTTCAGCCGTCTGAAGCTAACCTAGGTGAGTCGGGAATGTAAGTTTTCCCTTCTTTCTCTGTGATTCAAGTACGCCGTATACCCTTGCGAAACCCCTTGCTCCTCTCTCTGATCTGGACCCCCGGAGACTTTCCCGTATGTCACCATTGGTCTTATTGCCCTTTCCGCCCTGTTGTTTGTTGAATCAACAGATCTGTCCAGTTCGAACCTAAAGATATCGTCTCTTTTCCGCTTGAACAGGGTCTTGACAAAATCTGCACATTTCTTCGATTCATACGGTATATCGATATGAAGGAATTCCCGCTAAAAGAAACATGAAACCTGTAGAAACCACCACTATGGCAAGAATGCGACTGATTAGCTTCCTGATTTTGTGCCACCCACCATGTTAAAGCCTAACGTAACCGGAACAACCTGGCTGAAACCGTTAAGTGAAACATTTATCTCTGTATATACGGAAGTGCCTGGCTTCATATTTAAGACAACTGTGGCGGCAGGAATTGACAGAAAGAAGTGGAAATAAGAAGATCCAGAGCGTGATGCATTATGGATGGTAAAGTTACAACTAGCATTCAGGTCGGAGAGCGATGGATATTCGATATTGCAAATTGACTTTGATGCTGTTATGTTTTGAGACGTCCTGTTTCCTAATGTGATGTGAAATCCAGCATCAATTGTCTGAACATGATATCTATCCTGAACCCAGATCGGATCATTAACGGTAGCATTGATCCTGATTGACATGGATGTGGGCAATAGTCCAGGTTGTATGGCACCGCTTATATCCAGACATAATTGTGCACAATGTCCAAAAAGAGCATAATAACAACTAAAAACAGAGACGTTTAGGTATGATACCGGAGCTGAACCTGTATCATTTGACATGAACGATGAACTGGCAAAAAAGCTGGATGAATGCTCACTGTAATTGAAAGGATCTGGATAATCACCAACGCAAGGATAGATTGTGTTGTTAAGACTTGTACCATATGATAGCATGTATATGGTCTGCGGCGCGCTCGGTTGCATGAGCTCATAGACTGATACTGGTGCGGCAACAATGATCGCCGCAACGACAGCAAACAGGATCATCTTATTGCTCTTCTGCATAATTAATGAGTAGATACTTTACATATGTATATAATATTGGCGATATTGGTTGTAAAATTATAATAACTATCTCAAACTGAAAAATATTGAGCCTCACATGTTTCATGAAGATCGACGTGTCCATGCTGAGAACATCTGGGTTGACCCATGTCACAATCAGCGAAGTATGTGCAAGCAATTTCTGCAATAGGTCTTCTGGAACTCCGTCAAGGAGACATCTTACCGCAAAGGTATGTCGGAACTTGAGTGCATTTATCCTGATGCATGTGACTTTTTTCGGTCCTTGATACTTTGTGAGGTAATTGTCCACAGCCATCCGGATGGTAGCAAAGATCAGATCCTGTGATTTGCTGTTACCGTGCATATCAATGGGATAAGCCAATGTTACATTCGTGCGATCCTGGTGAATCAGTAGAGAGAGTTTAGGCAGTTTCTTGACGGAATACTCTCACATCTTATTTTTCCAGATGTTATTCTTCAGCTTCATAAGAATAATGGTTCGTACCGCAATATTTAGTTCTCCCTTTATCATTCGCGCATACTCTCTGCCAGTGAGTTTACCGTAGGATCAAGATCCTCGCTTCCAGTTACCTTGAGGAATATGTCCTCCAGAGTACCCTCGCTGTGCTTCTTTTCCAGTTCTTCGAAT
>JAMCPG010000002.1 GCA_023379845.1 Thermoplasmatota archaeon | reverse complement strand
GCAGAACTAATATAAGAATCCGTGCATCGATAGTGCACAGAATTAACAAGGATCATTTCTTTCAAAAAGATAGTAAAATAGCGATTATTTGTACAAATTTAGAATAATTTAGGTGCGGAACTCAAGTTCAAATGAAAAAGATAATTTTATGAAGCTTGATCAATCCGGCGATTGTTTTGATTACAATGTCTATAACTCTATAGGGATGGCAACCGGTTCTAACAGAAACTATCATGGATCAGGCATAAAGAACGGCCATGAGTATTGTTGTTCCAGTGAAGGTTGGTTATATGTGAATATCCCGGTGGCGGCATCTGGAGTTGTCCCTTCTGCAAAATAATTTTTTACCTTTTAGGCAATACTATTCACATGGCAGAAAGACATTTAAGAATAGAACTGAAGGACATAATATCGCCGGATCACTCAGCTCTTGTTGTTTGGGATGTGCAGAACATGCTTGTGAACAGGATCTTCAATAAGGAGGCATTCATAGCGAACCTAGAGAAAGTTATAGCTGGTGCTAGGAAAGCTGGAGTCCCAATCTTCTTCACGAAAATAACTCCGTTGCCTGAGAAATTCGAGTCGTCGGTCAGGCTTCTATCAAGAAGAGGGTTTTCGCAGATGTCTCCTGATATGTTGGATCTCTACCTCAAGCCGAAGGAAGAGGATATCATCCTGAACAAGAACACGGCAAATATTTTTCTGGGAACAAATTTTGAGCTGATGATACGTAATGCAGGCATTGAGACTATAATCTTTACGGGAATTGCGACAGAGATAGGTGTGGAATCAAGTGCCAGGGATTCCTCAAATCGGGGTTTCTACACCGTCGTTGTAGAGGATGCGGTTTCTTCGGCAGACAAAGAGGCTCATGAGAGGTCACTGCTGAACATGGCACGCCTTGTGAACGTCAGAAAAAGCACTGAAATCCTTGAAATCTGGAAATAGTTGACGTCACCTTTCTTAATTTTTAAAATAAAATTTTATCAAGTTTAATTATAACTACCAAGATGCAGGTTATAATATGCCTAACTTCTCCAGACATGCCGGCCTGACGATTGCAATAATGGCTTTCATGGGAATACTTATAACATACGTCGAAACCATGATAACTCCTGCAATCCCAATTCTCAGAGGTTTCTTTAATACAAATTACGACTCTCTCTCGTGGATTATCACTGCATATATCATTTCAGGGACAGTTTCTGCAGCTATCTTTGGCCGGTTAGCTGATATATACGGAAAGAAGAGGATTTTTCTTATTCTCGCAACTGTTTATGCAATTGCTGTTTCGTTTGGCGGCTTCGCTACCAGCCTCGATGAATTCATCTTCATAAGGGCAGTTCAGGGTCTAGGCATGGGTATGTTCCCAGTTGCTTTTGCCCTGCTCAACGATCAGGTTCCAAAGGAGGAACTTGCCCTGGCCCAGGGAATAGTGAGTTCCACTTTCACCGCAGGAGCTGCGGTTGGCCTTGTACTTGGTGCATACATCACACAGTATTACGGGTGGCAGTATTCATATCACACTGCAATACCTGTGGCTTTCTCCCTGCTTATCTTGTCCGCAATATTCCTGAGGGACACGTCCGAGCGCCATTATGCCTCCATTGATTTTCCAGGGGTTTTTGCACTTGCAGTGGGCGTAGTAACCTTGATACTCGGATTATCTGAAGGGGAATACTGGGGATGGACCTCATTCACCATAATTGGACTGTTTGTGTTTTCTATTGCCTCTCTTCTCCTGTTTGTTATAGTGGAGAGGCGTTCTAAATCGCCTTTCATCAGCATGAAGCTGCTCAGAATACGAAACGTGTTTCTGTCGAACTTCACGGGTCTTTTCGCAATGACAGGTATGTTCTTCCTTTTTTACACTGTACCGACACTCCTTGAGGATCCAAAACCTGCCGGCTTTGCACTCTCAATAGTTAATGCCGGACTTGTAATGCTCCCGGCTGCTGCCGTTTCGATGATATTTGCACCTCTTTCAGCTATCGTAACAAAGAGGAGGGGACCGAAACTCACAATATTGATCGGCACGGTTGTACTATTCTTGTCTTATATAGGACTATACTTTAACCGTGCGTCGCCAGGTGCCGTTACCGAGGATGCAGCATTGATGGGCGCTGGACTATCCTTCATCTTTGTTGGTGTCATCAACATATTACTAATATCGACGCCGAGGAATGAGGCAGGAGCATCAACTGGAATAAATGTAGTCTTCAGGAATATAGGATCGGCGCTGGCGCCGGCTATTGGCGGTGTCATTGAAACAACCTATGTTGCCACCGTTGTTGTGGGAAAGACCCCGACTGGCACTCTTATTTACGCCTCGCTTCCATCTTCAACTGCATTCAGTTACATATACATAATAGGAATGGTTTTTCTTGCCATATCTGTGGTCTTCACTCTTATGATGAAGAAGATAGTAATGGACAGGCAGCCATCTGGGGAGATCAAAGGCGGCGAAGGAATAGTCCCAGAGGGTTCCGCTTAATGTCTGTTACTCGAGGCCAAATCTCTATTCATCCATCCAATGGCGTCGCTCATCAGCAAGCCCGCTGGCATTCCCACATGATCAGAGAAATGCTTGTAATAGAATATAGATGCAACCTGCCTGAACCTTCCAGAACTGTCCAGATCAGATAGCAAGAAAAGTTGCGCGAGCGAAATTGCACCTGCGAGTGCATTCAAAATATCTTTTGCATATATCTCTTGATCCTGACTGGAAAGCCATTTATTAATGGCATCAAACTCATGTTGAATCGAAACTGATACTTTTACCTTCCAGCTTTCGTCCTTTAGATTACGCACTCCGGCAAGAAGCTCTTCCCTGATTGCAACATGGATATTTTTCTTCAGCAAAAGAGCGAGAAGATCCAGGGCCTGTATATTGCTGGTCCCTTCCCAGATTGACGTCACGATCGAGTCCCTGTGAAATTTTTCAATCGGAAATTCCTTGAGGAAACCCTTGCCCCCAAATATCTCCATGCAGTATCTTGTTATTGAATCACTGACCCAGGAGGCATTATTCTTTGCAATATGCGAATAGACTCTTGCCATGTCATATCCTTCGCCATATGGCGGCTTCATTGAAGAAGCCCTCGAAAACATGTCAGCAGCCATCAGGGACAGGACAAGTGATGCCTCCAGGTCTGCCTCCATCTGAAGAAAGTCGCTGAGAAGAAGCGGTTGATCTATTATTCTCTTTCCAAAGGCTTTCCTTTTGCACGCGTAGAGATAGGATTCCCAGAGTGCCTTCCTGGCAATCCCGGCAGCGCTTATGGCATCGTCAATCCTGGAAATCATAAGAATTTCCATGGCGTAATAAATGCCGTATTTCTTTTCACCGAGCATATAGGCTTCCGAACCATGCATCTCCACTTCTCCAGTGGGAACGGAAATGGTTCCAAGCTTGTCCTTCAACCTTCTCACATTGTAGTTTAGCTGACCTTTTGAATTTCTTGCCGGGACAAAGAATACTGCAAGTCCCTTCGTACCGGCTTCCGATCCTGCGGGTCTTGCTGTGACAATCGACCCATCCGCTATTCCTGCATTGCTTGCGAAGTACTTTTCGTCTGAGTTTATGAACCACTTTCCATCCTCGAATAAAGCGCTGGCAAGGTTTGCACCCAGGTCGCTTCCACCCTGTATTTCTGTGTAATAGGTTGCGCCGTACCATGGATCAGTGACATCAAGAAATCTTGGAAGAAAAGCACTTCTCGTCTCAGGATCCGCGTATTTTTGAAGTGCATATGCCGTCTGTGCCGTCAGTGTTAGCGTGCAGTAAAAACCAGGGTCCGATATCACGTATCCGGAAAGAAAGTGATTTACAATTCCCCCGGGGTCAACAGCCGATCTTACGACACCGAGTTCCTGCATCCGCTGAAGCATCCTGGAATGATCCGGGGACAGCCATACGGAATCAAGCCTGTCGTCTGCAATGCTCCAGGTCTGAAGAACGGGCTTGGAATAATGATCAACAATTGCTGACACCTCGATCAACTCTTCTGAAACAAATTTTCCAAGGCTGTTGAGGTCCGTGTCCGGCTTAATCTTCAGGAAGCTCAGAATTGCCTTTAGCGGTACGTCATCTGAAAAATAATTTACTCCCTTGCTCAAAAATATGTCTGAAAAATCCATTTTCATGATATTGGCAAATAGAATCTGCTTTAAAACTTATCCCGGCACATATAAGGCTCTCTTTATCCATAAGGGGCGTATGATTGCAATTTATTATCTCGATAACTATTCCACTGAATAGATGGTTCCAGAGAACACTTCAGAATTTTTCCTGACACCTCCGGTGAAGTGGGCTGGCGGGAAAAGATGGCTTGCCGAAAGAATAGAAAAATTATGGAAGGTGCACAGTGATAAGAGATATGTTGAACCTTTCTGCGGCGGCATGGCTGTGGCGCTCTACATTAACCCTGAGAGAGCTCTTTTGAATGACATTAATGTACATCTAATAAACCTGTACAGGCAGATCAAGAATGGCCTGGCTATGACCATAGAAATGAGGAACGATCGAGACCTTTACTATGAATACAGGGAAAGGTTCAATGCGCTTGTCGGCGCACAAGGCCAGGAAACTGCAGAGGCAGCGGAACTCTTCTACTACCTTAACAGGACATGTTTCAACGGGCTCTGCAGGTTCAATAACAGTGGAATGTTCAACGTCCCGTTTGGCAGGTATAGGAAAATAAATTACAGGCAAGATTTTCGCGAATATTTATCGTCCTTCAGGAGATGGGATTTTTCATCAGTTGATTTCCAGGAGATGGAAATATCATCGGGGGATTTCATTTATGCCGATCCTCCATACGATGTTGAGTTCACTCACTATTCGAAGGTTGATTTCTCCTGGCAAGACCAGAAGAGACTTGTAAAATGGCTTGCCGGACTCGACTGCCCTGTTGTCCTATCGAATCAGTCAACAGATCGTATAAGGGATCTGTATCAAAGTTACGGCTTCGAGCTAAGCATTGTGGAAGCACCGAGATATATAAGCAGCAACGGAAATCGCAACAAGACAGAAGAAATTATAGCAACAATAAGAACTGGCAGCTAATACTGCTATATGTCACTAAGAGGGTCTCCTATTTTTCCAGTCTTAAACTGAGGAAGACAGGTAATTTTTAAAACAAGATGTGATAACATACTTCCCATGAAATACTGGACAAAACTGATCCCGTACTGGTTTCTCCTCTTTACCATAGGATTCGGATGGTTCATACTGGCTCCTCTGGACCCAATCCTTGCCACTTACCTGAAAGCATCGCCCACCGCCATTATCGTTATAATAGATGCTTATGGCTACGCTATGGCTGTAATAGGACTACTTGCCGGCTATCTTGCGTCAAGGATCACTGTTAAGATAACGCTATTTGCCTCAATGACCCTGTCTGCAGTAGGGCTGCTTGGAAGGGCGATCACCTCTGATTACACTGGGTTCCTCCTTTTTGCACTTCTGGGTGCCTCTGCCTATCCGCTTGCACTTGCACCGGTGGGTAGCATATCTTCTTCAATCAACAGGGAAAGATCACATACAATCATAGGTATAAGCGTAGGCATTCTCTTTATCGGGCTGGCGGCTGGTGATTTCACTGGATCAGCGCTTTACTCCATAATCGGGTTGCGCTTTACCCTGCTTGTTCCCTTCATCCTCTCCCTGGTGGCTGCCGCTTCCATTTTTTTTACCCTGGATAGTTATCCCCGCTATTACCGCGGAAGAAAACTCAGGGGAAGCTTTCGTCCAGGCATGTTGAGGAACTGGTGGGTAGGATTCACAGTTGCATCGCTATCCGTCATGTTCGGTGCAATTGCGGCAACTTCACTGACGAACCTGCATGGCTTCTCAATCGGTGTGTCAATCTCTTATTCCGGTCTGCTGGGCGGACTGGCATTCCTCGGTTCAGGTCTTGGTGCAATTGTGCTTCCGCCAATAATGGAAATAAGCAACCGTCTTCGCAAAGGGCTGGTATTCACGGCGCTTCTTTCATTCATTTCGATTGCGTTTCTGCTTGCATCATTCGTTTTTTCTCGGATAATAGGCCTCATGGCAATAGGTTTCTTCGCTTTCGGTTTCTTTGGAAACGCATACTGGTCAATGGCCCTCACCTCCGTGACGAAATATGCCGATGATCCCGCTGCTTCCGGCTTTGCAACTTCAATGTACAGCGTCATAGCCAATGCCGGTGTATCAATTGTACCTGTTTTACTTGGTCCACTCTTCTATGGGCATGTTGATGCAATATACGGAACGGCAATTGTTATCATAATGGTACTCCTGGCAGCGATAGTATCTCCCTTTCTGAAGGTAAGGCAAGAAGTCGGGAGTGAGCAATGAACTGCTATCGGACTACGCATAATGCTTCGTTTTTCGCAGCCCAATGTATTTCCTGAAGGAGAAGACAAACCAGACAAACTCCACCACGCCAAATGGCCATGTGCCGGCCAGGAAGCCGTATATGGAAGATGCGATGCAACTCAAGGAAAAAAGAAGGGTATATGCCCTTGATCTGACCTCCCTGATATAAAAAAAGAGCATGGCCAGAAGCACGCTTATGCCATAAATATTGAGGGGGGAGAGTATTTCCATGCACCGGGATCACGAGGCGACTCTAATGATTATTCCATGACTTTGTGAGTTATAATATGGATATTGAACCAAATCATTATTTATTGGGGCTTCCGATCTGGTTTTGTGGAAAAGGATCAGATCAGGAAGGACACAGGTATTGAAGAGATCGCTTCAAGGATTGCCCAGAGGTCCCTTGTAAAATCCTTTCCGGACGATTATATCCAGGATGATGTCAGGAAAAACCTTCGAATACCGGTTGGTAGTGATATACTGATGTTTCGGCAGGATGAATTCATTGTTGTTTCCATAGATTCAAGACGGGTCTACCTGAGGTCAAACGTTGAGGCAAAATACGTCTTCTACTCTGCGAAGAGGGGGCAGGAAAGAATTGCCAGTCCTTCCGACATTGATATAGAAGAGGTCATTTCAAGTTTTGAAAGCGACCTTGATGCCACGCTATCCGTCATAAACGCAGAATGTTCAGGTCTTACACAGAAGAGCCAGAACGATGTCAAGATGCTTGTTTCCAAACTCCTTGGCTACACAGACATATTCTGAAATGCATTTTAGTCGGATAAAGGCGTTTCCCGGCATTTTTGCAGAATCAGGTGTTGGCGTGGTAAGCTGCTTTCATGAGTTTCAGTAAAAGATATTTAATACTGAAACAATGGATGATGCAAGGCAAAAACATGTCTGAGAACAAAACAAAGCTTCCTGTTACAATATTCAAGGGAAAAGAGACAATGGACGGAGCAGGGGTAAGGTTAAGGAGAATTTTTGGCGGAAGCAATTCTTATCAGTTGACCGATCCATTCTTGTTGATGGATCATTTCGGATCCAACAAGATCGAGGAGTATATTTCTGGCTTCCCCTGGCATCCGCACAGAGGCATTGAAACTGTGACATACCTGCTTGAGGGAAAAGTGGATCACGAGGATAGCGAGGGGAACAGGGGAACAATTTATCCTAACGATCTGCAGTGGATGAAGGCCGCCAGCGGAATATTTCATGAAGAGATGCCAAAACCCCTGGATCAAAATAATCCCGAGGAGCTTCTCCGGACAGTGGGCCTCCCCACAAGCGTTGTAGGAATGCAATTATGGGTCAATATTCCGGCAAATGAAAAAATGGGCAAGCCCGGGTATAATGGAATCAAGGGCTCCACAACATCGAGAGTGGAGAGCGGCACAGGCGCAACCGTGAAGGTTATAGCCGGAAACTATTTGAAAACAGGAGGATCCTTCCCGGGCGGCGGCAAGCTGGATCCAACATACCTTGATGTCAAAATGGATCCTGAATCCACATTCACGCTAGAAACTAAGGAAGGTTATGTTACCATTATTTACATGCTTTCGGGTTCACCAAGCTTCAAAGGTGGTTTGGTGTCAAGACAGCTGGGGCAGGGAGATGCGATGGTATTTTCAAGGGAGGGCGACAGGGTATCTCTTTCAAACGGAGAGGGTGAATCCCGAATGATAGTGCTTGCCGGCAGACCTCTTAACGAGCAGATATCATGGTATGGTCCAATCGTGATGAACACCCAGGACCAGATTCAGGAGGCAATGCGTGATCTACGATCTGGGCATTTCGTCCGGGATAAGGAACCTTTAATTCACTGATCTTCGATAATTAGACAACAGGGGCAGAGGATTAATAGTTTTCAAGCATATGGAGATCTATGACAAGCATCAAAATTGCAGGTATTGGGGGCAGCCTCAGGAAAGACTCGTTTAACACAAAACTCATGCAGCAAGCTAAGGAACTGATGCCTGACAATTCCGTTTTAGATATCATTCCTGTCGGCAAACTTCCGTTGTATAACCAGGATGACGATGAAAATCCATCAAAAGAAGTTGTAGCATTCAAGGATTCCCTGAGGCGATCTTCTGGTGTCCTGATAGTCAGCCCGGAATACAATTATTCGCTCCCTGGATTCCTTAAGAACGCTGTGGACATTGCATCCAGGCCCCCGTCGGATAATGTGCTGAGAGGAAAACCCGTTGCGCTGATGAGCGCATCCAGCGGAGCTTTTGGTGGAATGCGGGCTCAATATCACTGGAGACAGGTTTTTCACTTCCTCGATATGAGGCAGATAAGCAGGCCGGAAGTATTCATTAACTACGCCCAGGAAAAATTCGATCAATCAGGCAGGCTGAAAGATTCTAACACAATAACTCTTATCAGAGACCTATTGAATCATCTTGTTAATGCAGCAATTGAATATTCCTACATTCAATGACCGGAAATCATCCGTAGAATCTCAAGATTAAGTTCCATGAAGCAGACAGGAAAACTGAGTTCAAAGGAATCAAGGTGCTTTGGGTGTACCTCTCCTATTATACCTACGACCTCACCATTGACAAGAATATTGCCACCCCTGCCGTCTATTATCGCAGGAATCGATGCCGATTCCACCTCAACTCTCGTTCCTGAGATCCTTTGCATTACGGCATCAGCCATTGATTTCAAAGATGCATAGTTTGCCTTTGGGCCGATCACCATCAGGCATGCCTTGACCCTCTCCTTATCCTCCTCGACAACATGTCCTATTTCGAAAATCCTTTGTGGAATGCTCCTGTTCTTGTTGTGCTTCAGGAAATCAAGCATTCCGGGATAAAGCGCAGATCGTATGAAAGAGAAATCAGTGCTTTTTGGGTTCATTATCTCGTAATTCGAATGCAGCCCGAACTCTCCGTATATTCCTGCCGCAGCTACAACATATGTCATGACCTCCTGGAAGCCGCTCCCTATGAATATGTTCCGGAGCATGTAAGAAAAATCGTTCACATCGCTTGCCTTTCCCGATAAGGGCAGAGAGAGAGGTTTTTCAGGTATATTGGAATAACGCATGCTCTTTGCAAGGTCTTCTATTACATCCACCTCGCCCATGATGTCATCCCTGTATCCGGGTATACTAACCTCTAGGGGATATTCACCCTGGCTTGTCATAAGATCCATCTTCCTCAGGTTGCGTATGGCCGTCTCTGCCTGTACCGATACGCCCAGAACGGCGCTTATGGTGCCCGAGGTAAGCATGACTGAGGATTCCTTCCACATGTCGAGGCGCTTTTCCTTGCTTTCATGGATTATTTCAGGCAGGGATATCTTGTAACCGAGAGAACTAAAATAATTTGCGAGCATCCAAGCAGCAGCACGGACAGGTCTCATTTCCGTACCAGTAATATCTATAAGGAACCTGCTGGAATCGCTCTCAACCTTCGTTATACTTCCATTTACTATCGGCGGCATTGAGAGAACATTTCCCCTGGCATCGCTTATTATAGGGACCAGAGTGCCGGGACTTATCAGGTGCCTGTACTCTAATCCGCGCGGGTGGGATTCAAGTATCTGTGCGGCTGTACCGTGAAAGCCGTCATAGGTGGTGAATGATATATCTTTACTTTCCCGGCCTTCGTATGTAATGGGAAAGGTGAGGCTTGATTGATCATGGATTCCAATGGAAACCTTTTTCCTTTCCTTTCCTATGGATTCATGAAGCTTTTCCTGATAATCAATGAGATCGGTCATATTATCGCCAATCGTAGGGCCAGTGGCTTCAAACACGGTGAAGAATGGCCTCAGTCTCTTTGCTGAACTCTTGAAGTATATTGACCTCTTGGATCTTGTAAATCTTATTTTTCGTCCGGCGCGGGATCCATAATATACCTTGCTAGCCATGTCAAGAGTTGCAAACGAAAATAGATCCGGCCTGTCCGGGTTGAGCTCAATCTTTAATTCCTGATCAATGCTGATTGAATATCCAATTACAAGGGAAAAATCGCGCCAGCGATTGATGGATTCGTCCCCAAATCTCTTTCTTATCGCATCCGACTGGTCCTTCAGAACAACCATTATTAATTCAGAAGGTAAAATACTCTAGCCAATTAACTTTTACTGAATACTATCATCGCTTCGGAATCATTGTCATTTAGAGTCTAAGGAAAAGTTGCCTCTTTATATGCATCACTTAGCTTTGCAAGTAGCATATTGTAGAATTCTCAAATCATCTCTCAGAAGAGGTCATATCGAAGTATGAGAATATTACAGTAAAATTAAATAGCTTCATAGATTCTCTTTTGACATGGACCAGCAAAAGTCTTATGTTCCAGAGGGCAAGCCATTTAAGTTTTGCTCAAACTGTGGCGCAAAGATAGACAAGGAGGCCGTTATCTGCCCTGCATGCGGTGTCAGTCAAGCCGGATATTCTGGATTTGGGTCAATTAATAATGCCCAGGCCGGCTCTTCCACAAACACAAGGGAAGACTTCGACGGAATCGGAAAAATTAAGAATGGGGCTCTAGTCAGTTTAGTCGGTATAATTCTTTCACTTGTTGGCATTGCTGCTGTTGAGGGTGCTTTGTTATCTGGCTTTTCGTCAGGTTCACCCTTATCAGGCTTTAGCACACTTATCGCTGTGGCGCTGGTAGGCGTTATAATAGGCTTGGCAAGCATTCTATTATACAGATCTGGATTCGGCATTCTTCGTCAGGTCGATGCCCGTAAGTTTGGCACTCCATACACCTTTTCTACGGTATTTCTAGTCGGTTTTGTTTTCTTAATACTGGGACTTATCATCTTCTTGGTTGCTATTCCATTTCTGTCTCTTTCCTTGCTTGTAGTTGGAGACGTTTTCCTGATACTTTCAGTTATATTACTCCTTCTGGGAGATATAATTGGAATAGTTCTTGGGTTATGGAGGGTCGGTGAAAGGTATAACAGCACAGCCATCAAGGTTGGGGCTATTTTCTTCATAATACCTTACCTGGATGTTATTGCGCCTATCCTTGTGTTCATCGGAGCTAACTCCGCTCAAAAGTCCATGAGGTCGATGCAACCGCCTTCAGATGGGACGGTTTTAACACCCTGAGATTTTTAAATTGCCCTTATTGAAAATTTACTGTTCCAGGTTTTGGGTGGACATGAACAGGAGACAAATTTCTAGTCGCTCAATCCCTGGTCTTTTCCCTTTCTTCTGGTCTTCTTTTCCTTCTCTATGTTACCAGTAACAAGGTTTTTCATCTCTTCGTTCATCTTTCTAGCTGTGTAATTCTTTAGCACAATCCTTACAAGATCTTCAAGCGAAATCTTGTCAACCTGATCCACTTCTTCCTGTACCTCATCTATCACATTTCGAGGAATAAGGAGGTCGACCTTCTTCTTCGAAGCCGAAGAATAGTTCCTCTCGATGAATTCATCAACAGCCTTCCTAATGACGTCTGAAACGCTGTCAAAATTAAAAAGGTCAACGAGTTCCTCGAGCTTCTCCATGGTGTCTTCTGAGACCCTGACTGTTATCCTATAAGGGACAGACATTCTAGTTTGCCTCACTCTTCATTTGAGTCTCTTCGACCCTTGATTCAGATAGAAAGAATTCCATAATTGTCAGCCGACTCATCTCTAACATTACAAAGATATATATAACTTCGCGTTGTTTTTTGGACTATTGTCGGACAAAGATTATTTTACCCGCACAAATAAAGGATCATGCAGATTAAGATTGGAAAGGGAGTTTATCTTGCGGAAAGCGCATACATAGTGGGTGATGTTTCAATATCTGACGGAGTTTCTATATTCGACTCTGCAGTACTGAGAGGAGACCAGTCTTACATATCGATAGGGGAGAATTCAAATGTACAGGACAATGCCACAATTCATGTTGAGGTTGGGCATCCAACAGTTATAGGAAGAAACGTCTCCATTGGGCATAATGCAATCGTTCATGGCGCAGATATAAAGGACAACGTTATCATAGGGATGGGAGCCATAATATTGACAGGAGCGGTAATCAACTCAGGAACTGTTGTTGGAGCCGGCGCAGTCGTAACTGAAAATTTTGTCTCTGAGGAGAATTGCGTGCTGATGGGAATTCCTGCAAGGATTGCTCGTCGTAGCGACGAATATCTGAGATATGCCCAGGCAAACGCACTGGCTTACGTGGGTCTCAGGGACGAGTACCTGGCGGGAAAATATCCGAGAGTTAGTGGGAAAGATAGGAGATAGATACAGTTGCTTATGCAACAATCCAAAAATGTCCACTCTTAAGCAAGAATATTATAGGCATAGTTCTATTCATAGGCGTGGAGTCAGACCCCAAAATTGCGAAGCCACTCTCAAGAATTGAAAGGGAGTTGCATGACCTTTCAGAGGCAGTCGAGGGAAAATTGTCCGAGAAAGAGATGGAAAGGCTCAGTTCAATGCTGTCTGATGAACCTGCTGTATTAAACTATCTCGTGCTTGACGATTCGTCTGCGAACGACCTGACTTCGCTATTTGCAGGGAAGAAATCAACCCTTGCTCAAGTTCAGGCACTGAAAGCCAGAATAGAGCAGACCGCGGCAGGAAATGGATTTGTTTCATTTCTTGACATGTGCATCGCACTGAAGGAAGAAAGGTATGATGACGTTGTATCAATAGCCAAAACAGCTTTTAATGGAAAACCGTCAGGTGCGCCCTTGAGGCTTCTGCTTGCGAATGCCGGGAAGATCCCTGACAAGTTCTTTCTATCCAATGTCTTTTCCACATCCAATATATATGAATACGACACACTTTCCGCCTTCCTCGATGGAAAACCGGATACTTCCCAAATAATGCAAATTTCGGGAAACTTTATAAAAAATCGAAATAGTAAAGCTGCGATAGAGTTTCTTTTCGCTGCAACTTCAAAAAACCATGATCCACATCTGGCCATCGATCTCGCACGTATGTTGCTGAGAGAGGGCAAATCCTCTGAAGCCCAGTCAGCGATCAACAGGCTGGACTTCGATGAACTCGAGGATAAAAATTATTTTGCAGATTATATAGAAATTCTTCTTGAGACCGGAGACCTCAAGATGGCACTGAGGGCAGTTAACCATGCCTCATATTTGTTCAAGGACGATCCGAGGTTTATCATCCTGCATTCCAGATGCCTGCGAAGGATGGACAGGGGTTCGGAAGCGCTGGAACTTATTGATCAAAGCACATCTTTCAAGGAAGATCAGGCACTTGCTATCGAACGTGCACAGGTCCTGTTAGAGCTTGGGCGCTATCAGGAATACGTGGACGCCATAAAGAAGGGCTACCCGCAGGGAATGCCAGAAGGAAGCGCAAAAATCCAGTATATAGATGTCCTGGTCCGACTTTCCCTTTTTGACGATGCCTTGAAAGAGATTAACGCGTCGCTCTCAATTGACCCCAAGAACCTGCAGGTACTCAGAAAGAAGTTTCATGTGCAGAATCTCCTGAATAATTATTCAGAAGCATACCAGACTGCTGAACTTATCATTTCCGTTGATCCAGGGGACAAGGATTCGGCTCTCTTCATACTCGGACAGCTTTTCAGGAGCGCCAATTACGAGAGTCTTATTAGCAAGTACGCCGTTATGAAGGCCGCGGATCTTAGCGGCGTTGAAAGCCTTCTCGTGGCATCCATGGTCTACACCGGAGACTTTGCCGGCGCGTTGAAGCACATCGGCGAGAAACCCAGCCTTTTATCCTCCCCGGAGGTTATCGATTCAATCTTTTTCTCAATCCGCGAAGAAGAACAGCTTCAGAAATTGATGGATATTGCCGGCACTTCCAGCCGATTGGCGCTTATGACCCTTTACAAGATAAAGGGAAAATACATCATGATTGACGATTCACTATGGGACATGATCAGGCAGACAAAGTCGGAGGCAGTTGTCTGGACTGCTGTGTCGGTGGCGGCAAACTTCAGGAACAGGACAAAACCTGAACTCCTGGCAAGCCTTCTCGCGAGCAAGGCTTTTGCGAACGTTAGCAACCTTGTAGATGCAATCGGCCTGGTATACGCGGGAAAATATACAGAGGAGATGTCAGATAGCAGGAAATTTATGTACCCGCTTTCACAGGCACTTATAGATATAAGAGAAATAAAGGCCGCATCCCACCTTCTCGAAGCCTCCAGGGATCCAAAGAAATCAGATCCATTTTATCACTTCCTCCTTTCAAGGATACAGGTACAGGAAGGTGACATTGGTTCCGCTCGAAAAAGCATAATGCGGGCTTTGGGGCGACTCATAAACCGGGACTTTCTCACGCAAGCAATCAGGATAGCAATCATCGAAGGGGATTCGGACACAGTATTGCTTATGCTTGACAGGATTATTGAAATGAAGGAGCAGGATTACGTCGATCTATCTCAGCTCTACAAATATCTGAGCGACTCAGGTCTTGCTGAACTGCAGAACAAGATAGTTGAACGGTTCGATCGCGTCGGTTCCAGGAATCTCTGGATAGAGAGGATGAGGCGTGACCGATACATGCGTGAAAACGAGATTGTCGAGGCTGAAAAAGTCTCCAGGAAAATAGTGGTGAGCAAATCCAAGCTCGTTGACGATATAAAGAAGCACGCTGAACTTCTCCAGTCCGCAAAAAAGGACCAGGAGAGAATAGAGTTCTTGCAGGAAGAGCAGGGAGACGTTCAGGATCCGCAGATAGACCTGTGGCTCGGCGACTACTACATGATCAATAAGAACTTCGAGAAGGCCATCGAGTCCTACAGGAAAGCGGAGTCAAGAGGAATGAAGGAGAGCGACATTAAGAACCTTCCAGAAGCGCTTATTGAGGTCGGCGAATATGACGCTGCTGAAAAACTCCTGAAAGCGGGCCAAGGAAACGAGGTCTCGCTGATAAAGCTGTACCACAGGACTGGCAGGATCCAGGAAGTGGTGGATCTCCTCAAGAGGGTCAACGTGAAGAATAAGGAGGAAGAGGCAGCTATACTGTATATCTCCCGCATACTTTGGGTCAATCGGCAGATCCGGGACACAATGATACAGTTATTCCATGAGACAAACAGCAAGTTCCTTGGAAAGATAATATCGCAGCGCCTGCTTGAATCGCGGGATTTCATAGGGGCAGAGCGTGTCATGCGGGAAATACTGAAAAAATACCCCGATGATGTGGAGAACCTTCGCAGTCTGGGTGACCTGCTTGTTGAGATCAACCATCCATCAGAAGCCGTCTCTATACTGATGAAGGGGATGAAATACATAGAGACAAAAAACGACATGCAGGATATAGTCAACAGGATCTGTCGCATATATTACGAAACAGGCGAATATAACCTCCTTACAGAATTCTTCAGGAAGAATCCGCAGATATTGGATTCGACAAACATACAGTGGATCATTCGATCCTATATAGAGACGGGCGACTTCGATACGGCTGACCGGCTTGCCGGGCAATATCATGGTGCCCTTCTCAAGGAGGACAGTTTCCGTGAACTCATCGACGAGATGAACCTGAAAAAAGAGTTTCTGTCAATTCTTGGTTACGCCGCCCAGGTCTTCAGGGTCGAATACAAGATAGGAAAGATACTCACGTCAGAGGAGATGGTCTATACAGCGGGGATTCCGCTCGACGCGGTGGAACGTGTCATTCAGCTTATTAGCAGTGATGAATATTACAGAGCGTCAGACGAGCGTCTTTATGAACTGGTCTCAAAAGACGTTATACAGAGGGCAGTGAAGAAGAGCACGGTAGAGACGATAAACGACCTGAAAATATTTGTCATTTTCAACAACCTCCCTAAACGCGACGTTATACTATCAAAAAACGTCTACTCCTACATAAGGAAATGCATTTCACAGAAACGCGATCCCATGCTCAATGATCCCGCATCTAACACGCTTTTGAGGTCTGCCATAAAACTTGGTCTCAGACAGGAGCCGCTTGATGTGGCATATAATCTCAACCTCGGAATATCCGATGCCATGGATATAATAGCATTAATGGAATACGTGGCGAAACTCAACTCATAGTGATTATTGTGCAATACGTTAACAGCTTTGACAGGGAGGAATTAAAGGACATACTTGCGGCAGTACTTATTCTGACTGCTGCTTTCACCATCATATATTACAGGGACATAGTTTTTCCAAGGACTGAGCTTGGCTATCTAATCCTTTTCGGACTTGCCCTTCTGACAGTGCTCACAGCATTCCTCATGCACGAAATGGCACACAGGTTTGTGGCAAGGAGGCTTGGAGGATTCGGGAGGTTCAGGATATGGTTTTTAGGCGCACTTCTTGCTCTCGTCACATCAATCCTCGGCATCCTGTTTGCAGCCCCAGGTGCAGTATATGTCTCAGGCATATATTCAGCTGAGGCAAACGGCAAAGTATCGCTTGCAGGGCCAGGTACGAACATGATCCTTGCCGGAATCTTCTATCTGATATACCTCATTCTTTCTCCAGTCACGTCTTTGGCTTTCCTACTTGGTTTCGTCGGCGCCCTCAACTCATGGTACGCTATATTCAACATGATACCATTTCCCCCACTTGACGGTTACAAGGTCCTGGTATGGGACAAGAGGATCTACCTGATTGCAATAGCCGTTGCCGTTCTCTTGAACATTCCGGGTCTCTACTTCGGGATTATTTGAGAGCTTCCAGTATTCTTTCAGGATCGCCAGATTCCGGCGACACAAAAAATATTGAATTCCTGCCGACCTCGATCTTGTATGGGATCCTGAAGGAGTAAGAGATTCTGCCTATTTCGAGGATCACTGAATCGGCATTCTTCATGCTTGGCCATAGCCTGTCGGATGGGCTGAGAATCAGGCCAATAAATAGAGGTTCGTCAGACGCTACAAAATAATGATCTAGTTTCACTTTTTCCTTTCCATGGTCAGATGGTAGGACGATGCTTATCATGGGAAGAATATCCTAAGGACCGATAAATAAGGTTTCAATGAACCGTTGTTACAGCTTTTAGAAATGAGGTATGCTGGGAAAGGATTTATACAGTTAGAAAATATGGGGGGAGTATCTGCCTGCAAGGCAGTTGGTATAGAGGTATTTTAATGTCTGGTCGAAATACATGTTCATCGTGCGGAGAAGGACTGGTAGAAGCGGGATTCTCGATTTTCGAATGTCCTTCCTGCGGTCAGGAAGAGATAGGAAGATGCAACAGTTGCAGGGAACACTCAACGAAGTATGTTTGCACAAAATGCTCATTCGTGGGGCCATAGGTGAAATAAATGGGAGATGTAGCGGTTGTTCTCAAAATACTTCCCAGCGACAGCGACGTCAACGTAAGATCCATGATGTCTGCAGTTGAGCAGGCACTGAAGGGAGTCTGTGAGCTCAACAAGATTGAGGAACAGGAAGTTGCATTCGGCCTAAAAGCCATTAGGCTTGAAGTTATTGTTCCCGATGAAGAGGGCAAGATTGGTGCTGTAGAGTCAAGGTTGCAGGCGGTTGACGGTGTCGGCCAGGTTGACACGGACGAGGTCACCCTGGTTTGAATCGTTCATAAATGTTTTTCACTCTAACTATCCTGAACATATTTCTTCTCGTAATTCTGCTGCTTATCTTTGCCGGTTTACTGGCAATATCCCTTAGGCCGGCTTACAGGGACCAGGTCTTCGGAAACTTCGCCGAAAACGTTCTGGTAATACTTCCATGCAAGGGAAAGGATGTCACACTTTACGAAAATATAACCTCGCTCCTTGAACAGGATTACCCCAGTTATCGAGTCCTGGCTGTAGTTGACTCCCTCTCAGACCCTGCAATGCAGGCAATCCGCGACCTGAAGCTGGACTACATAGTGAGCAAGGCAGAATGCCAGCAATGCAGCGGAAAGGTCAGAGCAATTGCATCTGCGATCGAGAAATATCCTGATGTCCCTGTGTATGTCGTGGCGGATTCTGATGTTACTTTCACGAAGGGATGGCTGAATAGCCTTGTTAGGCCGCTTGGATCTCCTGGCATCGGTGTCAGCACGACATTCCCGCATTTTGTGCCAACCGGCGGAATATGGTCACGGATCAAGTCGGTATGGGGGTTAGTTGGCATAGGACTCATGCAATCCCGTCTTACGCGTTTTGTATGGGGTGGTTCCATGGCCTTTCGGCGGGACCTCCTGGATCCAGAGGACATAGAATACTTCAAGAGGCACATTTCGGACGACGTTGCCATTATGAGGATTGCTAGGAAGAAAAGTCTCGATATATCATATGTCCAGGGAGCGGCACCTATGATAAATTCACCCGACGACTACAGGACATTCAGGGAGTGGTCCAACAGGCAGACCGCTCTATCAATAAGTGCAAGCAGAACCATTCTAAGATTCGGTGTTCTCTTCTACTCTTCAGAGATCATACTCCTCATAGGAGGAATCGTTTTTTCAATAGTCTTCACGCCTGTTTTCCTCTTCCTGCTGCTGCCTTATATGCTCTTTGCTTACCGGAACGTGCAGAATCATTACAACGGTGGGCTGTATGTGTTCCTTATTGCGCTCATAATACCCTTCATTTCCATGAGCAGCCTGATCAAGGCTGCCGGGATGGAAAAGATTCAGTGGCGAGGTTCTGAATATGATCTCACGAAGCAGCCTTGAAATCCTCAAATTATTATATTGCCGAATCATCAAATATGCATGAAGCCAGTTCAGAAAAAGAGGCTGTTCGGTACAAACGGGATCCGCGGTATCCCTAATGCAGATCTTTCTACAGCCTTTGCCATGGATATTGGGAAATCAATCGGATCATATTTCACAGTGGAACGAATTGCTATTGCAAGGGATACCCGGTTAACGGGAAACATGATCGAGACGGCGGTTGCATCTGGAATAATGTCAACCGGTTCGAGTGTAACCGATCTTGGAGTACTCCCAACGCCTGCACTTCAGTACTATTGCAAAACGTATGATATATATGGAGTGATGATCACAGCTTCACATAATCCACCGCAGTTTAACGGAATAAAATGCATCGATCGCGACGGTACTGAACTTGCGGAGGAAGATGAACTAGCGGTCGAGGATGTATATTTTTCAAAGAAGTTTTCAGTTTCCGACTGGAGTAAATGCGGCACCCTGGCACATGATGACACTGCAGCGGATTCATACGTTGCTGCGATCCTCAAGAAGATCGATGCAGCAACCATATCCAAAGCAGCTCTCAGGATTGCCTTTGATGCAGGCAACGGAGCGTCATACCAAACAACGCCTGCTTTGTTGAGCGCGCTTAATACTCGCTTAGTTACACTTAACTGCAATGCCGACGGGCGCTTCACTTCTAGGGAATCAGAACCGAAACCCGAAAACCTATCATCCCTCATCGATATGGTGAAGTCTGGAAGTTTCGATCTCGGGATAGCGCATGACGGAGATGCGGATCGTGCAGTCTTCATAGACGAAAAGGGCAGGTTCATCGACGGTGACAAGACGCTTTCCCTCATTGTGAAATACACGGCCCGCAAGGGTGACCTTGTTGTCACACCGGTAAGCAGCTCTGACTGCATTTCTAACGTCTGCAAGGAAACAGGAGCTACACTCGTCAGGACCAGGGTCGGCGCACCGATCGTATCAAGGAAAATGATAGACATCAAGGCTATGATTGGAGGCGAGGAGAACGGAGGAGTCATCTACTCAGGCCACCAGTTCTGCAGGGATGGAGCGATGACAGCAGCGCTTGTTCTCCAACTAATCGCAGCGAGCAAGAAAAGCATATCTGAACTCATAGGGGAACTCCCAAAATATACGCTGGCAAAGAGAGCAGTCCATATAAGCAAGCCATGGGGTGAATTGTTGCAGTCGCTTGAAGCGGAATTTTCAGGCAAGGAGATAGATCGTACTGACGGAATAAAGATAAAGGAAGGAAAAAACTGGGTACTGATAAGGCCTTCCGGGACAGAGCCTATTGTTCGTCTTTATGCGCAGGGAAAAGATGAAAAAGACTCGTCAACTCTTGCCGACAAATACCAGGCTAAACTTGAGAAGATCATGAAATGAGATCCTTTAGATGTATTTTCGCCACTAAGGGGATGACATGATTCCAAAACCAGGTTTTTACATAAAATTCTAGCCAAATGAGCAAAGAATTTTTCCAGTATGCTTAATCTATTTTGCAGCATAGTTGTAAACGTGTTTGCACTTCACTGGCCAGTTAGATGTAATCTTTTGTAATTTGCCTGCATCTTCTCCACATAATTAAGTACAATCTTGACAATGCTGCCTGTTCAGGGGAACTTAAAATAAGAGCCGCCGACGGGTTTCGATCCCGCGACCCCGTGCTTACCAAGCACGTGCTCTACCAGGCTGAGCTACGGCGGCTTAATGTGCTGCTTACACCGGCAAGGCAAAAGAGGGTAGGACTTCGCAGGATTTTATTCTTGCCAGTCAACCCTATATTAAGTGCCCTCTTCCCAAGACTCAAGGTACTTTTTCTGCTCTTCTGAATATCTGTCTATCTGTACTCCAAGCGATGACAGCTTGATCTTTGCAACCTCCTGGTCTATTTCCTGTGGCACGCTGTAAAGATCCGGCTCTAGGCTCTCATGGTTCTTGGCAAGATATTCGGCTACCAGCGCCTGAATTGCAAAGCTCATGTCCATAATCTCGACTGGATGTCCCTGCCCAGAAGCCAGATTCACAAGCCTGCCTTCCGATATCAGGTCCACGTAGTTGCCCGACTTCAGATGGTATCTGACGACATCCCCGCGCACTCTCTCCTTCTTCACGCAGTTTTTCTCAAGATCCTCGAAGTTGATTTCATTGTTGAAATGACCTGCATTGGATAGGACCACGCCATTCTTTGCCTTGTCCAGGTCCTTCGTGGTTATGACATTCTTCATTCCAGTTGCTGTGACAACAATATCTGCGTCGGCAAGGGCATCATGCATCCTGGCGACCCTGAAGCCATCCATTACGGCTTCTATGGCCTTTATCGGATCAACTTCAGTCACCGTCACATTGCCGCCCAGACCATGCATCCTCATTGCAATTCCGCGACCGCAAAATCCGTAGCCCCCGACAACAACTTTCTTTCCTGCTACGAGGAGGTTCGTTGCATGCATGAAGCCATCAAGAACGCTCTGTCCGGTACCATACCTGTTATCAAAGAAATGTTTCATCTGTGCATCGTTGACGTCAAACATAGGGAACTTCAGCGCTCCTGCTTTGGCCATGGAACGCAGCCTGACAACACCCGTGGTTGTTTCCTCGTTTCCCCCATACATTCCGCTGATCAGGTCTTTCCTTTCGGTGTGCACAAGTCTTACGAGATCTCCGCCATCATCTATGAGTATGTTTGGCGAATGATCCAGAACGCTGTTGAGGTTCGAATAATACTCTTCCCTTGTCTCTCCCTTCTTCGCAAAAACCTTCATGCCATAAGTTTTCTTCAGTGCCGCAACCACAGAATCGTCCGAGCTCAGAGGATTGCATGACGAGAGCCTGACATTGGCTCCGCCTTCCTTGAGAAGGAGGGCAAATATTCCAGTCTTTGCCTCAACATGCAGGGCCATTCCTATCCTGATGCCCTTGAATGGCTGCTCATTAACAAATCTCTTCCTTATTGCGGCGACCACATCCATGTGATCTCGTGCCCAGTTTAGTCTAAGATCCCCTTCTTCCATTTTTCACCAGATCCCCCATAAGTTTTTTTACGTCTAGCCTGGCGACGTAACCGTCTCCAAGTCTTTCCCAGGACTGTACCACCCCGGGAAGGGTAATAGCGGGTTCGAATAACCGTATCCCGTCACTCTCTATCAATATATTCCCCGTGTAGAGAAAGAAATCATCAACAATTCCGGCCCTGAGGAACTCGTTTATGACAATCGACCCTCCTTCAACAAGCAAATTTCTAACATTCAATGATTCTAGCGTTTCAATCACGAAAGGTATCGGAATGTGAATATCATCTGAATAGACAAGATCACAGTTCAGCATTTTTCTCTCCCTGTTTGCCGTGAAGACCAGTGTTCTTCCCCGGCCGTCGAATATTCTTGAATGCGTTGGTATTGATAGTCTGCCATCCAGGAGAACCCTCACCGGCAGCCTTTCCTTTGCATCAGTGCGCCCGGTGTAAAGATCTGGGTTATCGTTTATTACCGTGTTTGCGCCTATAAGGATGGCATCAGATTTAGTCCTGAGATCGAGAACCCTGTTCCAGTCTTCTTGTGACGATATCTGCACCCTTCGGCCAAATTTACCAGCTATCATGCCGTTGAGGCTCTGTGCAACATTAATCGTGACTCTCATTTTTGAACTCATGCAGTGAAGGATGTTAAGCCTTAGAAAAACATTCTCTCTTTCTTTTGGGTTGATCAGAACATTCTTATTTATCCGGTTGCCCTAATGGTACGATGAAACTGTCTGATCTGGGTTACCCGCCGGAGTTCATAGATTCAGTTGGAGGCGACTTCGACCTATATCCACATCAGCAGGAGGCGCTGTCCAGATTGAAGGATCACAGGAACCTGATTGTCACGGTGCCCACCGCTGCAGGCAAGACCCTGATAGCTTACGCGGCAATATTCGATATGATCAAGATGGGCAAAAAATGCCTTTATATTGTGCCCCTGAAGGCGCTCGCCTTTGAGAAATACGAGGAAATGAAAGCACTGAGGAAGCTTGGCGTGCGGCTTGCAATTGCTACTGGCGACTATGACGCATCGGCATCCTTCATACGAAACTATGACATTGTTGTATGCACATCAGAAAAAGCCGACTCCATGATCCGACATGATCCGTCAATGCTCTTTGACATTGGTCTCATCGTTGCAGATGAGGCGCACCTCATAGGGGACCCATCGAGAGGACCAAGGCTTGAGATGGTTTTGACAACCGCAAGGGTTGCGAATCCGGATACAATGATACTGGCCCTCTCCGCTACTATATCGAATCCGGGCGACATTTGCGAATGGCTGGACAGCAACATTGTTGCATCTGACTTCAGGCCGGTCAAGCTAAAACGTGGCGTTCTTTATGGAAACATGACAATTTTTGAGGACGAGTCTTCCAAGGAATCTTCCGGAGACATTGTGTTGGAGACAATTGCATCGACTGTGAACGAAGGAGGGCAGTGCCTGGTTTTTGTCAGTTCAAGAAAAAAGGCTGAAGATCTTGCATCAAAGATTGCCTTGTTCCTGCAGGACAGGCTCGAATGGCATGGACCTAGCCTGAGCCTTGAAGACGATCCATACGGCGACAAGATAAACAGCTGCCTGGCGGGCCGGGCATGCTTCCATCATGCGGGGCTCTCGAACCCGGTTAGATCAGGCATAGAGTCTTTCTTCAAGAATGGGGACCTGCTGGTCCTGGTTGCAACACCCACACTTGCGGCCGGCGTGAATCTCCCGGCAAGGTGCGTGATAATCCGCGACATCACGAGATACCAGAACGGAAGGAGTGAATATCTTCCGGCACGCGAAATTTTCCAGATGCTTGGAAGGGCAGGAAGACCGAAATACGACACCGAGGGATACGCTTTCCTGTACGCCGCTTCAAGCAACTCATTCCGGAAGGCGATGGATTATTTCTCTATGGAGATAGAGCCCACCATGTCAGGATCTGGAAGCCCAGACCAGATAAGGTTCAACACGCTCGCCCTTGTCGCAATGGGCATGGGTAATTCTGCGGATGAGATCGCTAATTTTTACAGGAACACGCTCTTTGCATTCCAGAATCCGATATCTAGCGCAGAAAGCGTCATAAGCGCCTCCATAAGGTTCCTATCGGAGAACGGGCTGATCAGCGACAGGGGAGGAAGGCTGATAGCAACCGAATTCGGCAAAGCAACTGCCGATCTGTACCTCAATCCGGAAAGTGCGATTATACTGATGGATTACCTTAAAGGAAAACATTCCGAAGAGCTGGCGCTCTTCAATCTGGCAAGATGCCCGGACATGATTCCCCTCAACGCTAACAACGAGGACTATGCCATGGCAGAATACTTCCTTGACAAGATTGGATCCACTGATTACGATGATTCTGATTACAACGCGGCCAAGACCGCAATGCTTCTTAAGGAGTGGATTTCGGAAACTCCTATGAGAAGCATCTGCGAGCAGTTCAGGGTTGGTCCCGGAGACGTCCAGTCCGTAGCAAATTCCGCTGACTGGCTTTCCTATTCACTTGCAAGGCTTGCAAACAGCTTCAAGCCGGAAATAAGGAAAGAGCTGGATAACCTGAACTTCAGGATAAAGGAAGGCGTAAGGGAAGAGATTATCCCTCTCACGCTAATGCCTGGCATTGGGAGAGTTAGGGCGAGAAGACTCTATTCTGCCGGGCTGACCAGCCTTGAAGCGATTTCAACTGCCGAAGAGGCTGCAATTTCAAAGATATACGGTTTCTCGTCAAAACTTAGCAGGGATGTGATAGCATCAGCAAAGTCGATACTGGCGAAGACGGGCTCAAGAAGCATCTGAAAGTAGCGAAGGACAGTGCCCAGGGCATTATCCTTGATCTCAGGAACATGAAATGCATCTCACGTGAATCAAGGGTCTTTTCCAGCGGAGGCTATGTTTACATACCTTTATCGGAAGATTCCTCACCTATGCCAGGGTATGGAGAAATTGTCGACATGCCGCCAAGGTTGCCGCTTCACCAGTCTTTTCCGCGGGCTATTCGGGGTTCGTACGACAGGATCGGTGATATAGCTATTATCAAGCTCAGGAATTCCCAGCGTGCTGCAGATCTGGCCGACGCAATCCTTCGGTCTGGAAGCGGTGTCGTTTCGGTCTGGAAAGACTCAGGCATACAGGGTGAATACAGAACAAGGAAGCTTGAATGGCTGGCAGGCGAAAAAAAAACTGTTTCCCTCTATAGCGAGAATCAGGCCAGGTTCATGCTGGATATAAGCAAGGTCTATTTCTCGCCCAGGCTCGCGACAGAGAGAATGCGCCTTGCCAGAAGGATTCATGACGGTGAATACATAATCGACATGTTTGCCGGAATAGGGCCCTTTGGAATTATCATTGCCAAAAACAGGGACGTGGAGATCACGTGCATTGACGCAAACCCGGATGCCATCCACTTCATGAAGGAGAGCATAAAGCTGAATAAATTGAAAGGAAAGATATCGCCCGTCCTGGGCCAGGTCGAGACAGTAATGCATGGTCTCCCGAGGGCGGACAGGATAATAATGAACCTGCCGCATGACAGCATGAATTATCTTGATTTAGCTAAAGCTTCACTGAAGGATGACGGAATAATACATCTCTACATGATAGGAAGCATGGCAGATACCGAGGAGAATATGGAAAAAATAAGGAAGAACGGCCTCACAGTCACCGATAAGAGAATCGTTCACGGTTACTCTCCTACTGAATCCTTGATATCCCTTTCGCTTAGAAAGACACTCTAAATACACGTTTGAAATTAGCTTAGAATATAATGACCATTTCTGATAAGATCGGCCAGATAGCCTCGGACCTGTACGAGAAGGTCCTTATCGAGGACATAAAGAAACTGCCCATCCCAAAGCATCTTGGCATCATAACCGACGGCAACAGGAGATATGCATCGGAAAAGGGGATTCCACTCAACGATGGTCATGTCAGGGGCAAGGACAAGCTTGAGGAGGTCCTTCAGTGGTGCATGGATATCGGTATCAAGATAGTAACGGTTTATGGATTCTCAACGGAAAACTGGAAGCGAAGCAAGGAAGAGGTAGATTTCCTCTTCAGGTTGATCGACAGGTCTCTGCAGGACCTCATGAAGGATGAACGCGTCAAGAAGAACGGCATAAAGGTCAGAATAATCGGGCAGAAAAAACAGCTGCCTGAATACCTGAAAAAAACAATAAGAAGCGCTGAGAAGCTTACATCTAAGTATGATAACTTCCGCCTGAACCTTGCAATAGGGTACGGAGGCAGGGAGGAGATACTCGACGGCATCAAGAGGATCGCCGGCGACGTTGTTGCGAAAAAGATAAAGATAAATGACATCAATGAGACATTGTTCAGGAACTATCTTTACGATTCTACAGTTCCAGATCCAGATCTTATTTTCAGGACCAGCGGTGAGGAACGTGTTTCAAATTTCCTGCTATGGCAGTCTGCATACTCGGAACTTTACTTTACCGATGTTTACTGGCCTGATCTGAAGCACATTGACTTCCTGAGGGCCATAAGGAACTTCCAGCTTAGAAGCAGGAGGTACGGTGAATAATTGTTCATCGCCCTGGATGATACCGACGGAAATGATGGCGGCTGCACAACCCATCTTATGCTCAGGATAATCTCTGAACTCGGTCTTGATGTTAAAGGGTATCCGAGACTGGTCCGCTTGAATCCAAACATACCATTCAAGACAAGAGGAAACGCAGCGCTCTGTGCCGAAGTTGGCATATCCCGTGGGAGAAGAAGGAAGATTGGAGAATATATGGGGAAGCCAGTTTTCTCTTCCAGCGTAATTGACGATATTCCAGACTATGAACATGCAGCAGAAACCGCCTGGAGAATCGTTTTGCAGGAAGCGCGCCTGAACGACGAGAAAACAAATCCCGGCCTTATAATATCCAGAGAAAAACCAGATGAGTCTTTTTACCTTGCGGCCCTCAGGTCTGTCCTCTCTGTCGAGGATGTTTTTCAGCGTATCAAGGAGATGGATATTATATACAGATATGCAAAAAACGGCAGGGGGCTTATAGGAGCCTTTTCAGCACTCAGCTGGGCTGCCGAGAAGTCTACTTATGAGATGATTATGTATAATTATCCGCAACCAGAAGAGACTCCAAAAAACGTTCGCAGGGAGGTCGCGAAACTTGCCGACAAGATCCATGGCACATTCAACAACTATGATGACGAAAACAGGCATGCCGCCATATTTCCGTCACCACGAACACCGGTTCTGTGTGGTGTCCGGACGACAGATCCACTTGCGATATTGGGCTTTCCTGATGAGGTGGCATCAAATTTTCAGATCGGATCCACCGGATATATGCTCTTTCAGACAAACCAGGCCACGGATGACCACTATCAGCAGCATTTCGAACAATTTGAGGAGCTTTCATCGTACGCCTTTAACGCTGTTATTTCATCTCATCCGGTGGCAATCAGGGGTGGGCACTGGTTTTTCAATTTCCTTTACAAGGGGAAGGAATACAGGGCTGCCATATTTGAGCCATCCAAGGGATTGCGCCTTCTTGTAAAAGACTTAGAAATAGGTGATTATGTTCAGATTTTCGGATCTTTTATCGATGGTAAGATAAACATCGAGAAGGTAAGAATGATCGAGAGGTCAATAGTTTTTGTCAGGATCAATCCGACATGCAGAAAATGTGGTTCCAGGATGCAGAATGAAGGTAGGGAAAGGTTCAGGTGCCCCTTATGCTCGAATCATTCTGTACTGCCAGAATATAAAGAGATAAAGAGGATAAATCGAAGAAACTCTTACGAGTCTCCTGTTGCAGGAAGAAGGCATCTTGTAGCTTCCATTCAGGATGGAGCGACTGTATCATGATATGCATAACCGGCCCTCCAAAATCCGGTAAGACCTCGATTTGCGCTGAACTTAACGGCAGAGGAATTGAGTGCAAGTCTGCGGACAGGATCGCAGAATCACTTGGATGCCTTGAGGGCGGTATCGTGGACATCGATTGCATGAACGATAAGATGCTCTCACTTCCCCGTGTGATCGAAGGTCATTACAGCCACCTTCTGCGGTGCGATTATGTTATAGTGTTGAAGACAGATCCTTCTGTGCTGGAAGATAGGATGAGGCTGGCCGGCTACAGCAAAGAAAAGATATCAGAAAATATTGATGCCTCGGAGATCGGGATATTCGAGTCCGAAGCGCTTGAAAGGCTCCCCCTTCGAAGGATAGTCACCTGCGACCTGACGGGAATGAGCATTCCTGAATCCGTCCTGGCCGTGATGAATAAAATTATAGAAGCAGAGGCTTTAACCAGCAAGGGATAAATTGGCACTCGACTCTAAGAGGGAAGCTTCTGACAAGTACGTTGAAATGGTGGCAAGACCGTTTGCCGGCATAAATCCTAACGTTCTGTCTGTCCTTTCCGTCGTCTTTGCAGCAGCATTCGCCATTGCTTACCTGCTTTCGGGATCTTTCCTCTACCTTGCACCTCTTTTTGTGATTCTCTCCGCATTCTTCGACGCCATCGACGGGAAGGTGTCAAGAATGAGGAATCTGGCTTCAAAGCGCGGCGACCTTGTTGATCATTTCCTGGACAGGGTATCAGATGTATTTCTGTCAGCGGGTATCGGGTTCAGTGCATTTTCACATCCGGCATATGCTTTTCTCGGGCTCGAAGGCATTCTTCTGACCAGTTATATGGGTACGCAGAGCCAGGCGCTCGGGGTGGGACGCGACTATTCCGGGATCGTAGGAAGGGCGGACAGGCTCGTTCTGATATTCGTCTTTTCCATCATGCAGATAGTTGTTCCATTTTCTTATACGCTGTATAGTGTGATGCTGACTCCATCCACTGTGATCCTTTTGTGGTTCTTCTTTGCGGGAAACTACAACGCAGCACAGCGCTTCATAAGGGCATACAGGAAACTCTGATTGTTTAGGGTACCCGTTATATTGTGAAATCCGATCCGATCTTGCCAAAAGCTTTCAAAGTGGATTTCATGCTATGTTTATCACATGTGAGCGAGAAAACCCACCTCTTCAGGGGTGGGATGAAAGAGAACACATATCTTAAATGATTACAAAGCAATTACATAAATAGCATGTTCAGAGCCTGTAAGTTCCGATTGTATCCTGATGAGGAACAGCAACTTCTCCTGGAAAAGCACATCGGATCATGCAGGTTTGTATG
>JAMCPG010000001.1 GCA_023379845.1 Thermoplasmatota archaeon | reverse complement strand
TTGTCTGGAATTTGTCATAGTTCTGGTAACTTTGTCCAAAGAATGTGCTCATCTGCCCCATTCCCTCAAGACCAAATACTTCTATCTGGAAAAGTCTGTTTTTTGCCTGTATGAAGCCGAGTGAATAATAAAGATCAGAAGCCGATTGCGCATAAATATGATACACACCATTTGAGTCCTGAACCACACTGACCGTATTTTGCAGGCCAGGAAGGTTATAGGTTTGATTGGAGATTACAAGGTTTCTTGAATTCTGTATCACGCCTTTTGACGGGTTAAGTATGCTAACAAGAGGTGTGATACTGCCAATAATAACAATAAGGACAACAATAATTACGCCAATGACTGGCGGTACTATCCTTCTCCATCTCATGCCATCTAAAAGATTTGGAGCATTATCTATTTTTGTGCACCCTCTGTGTACAAAAAGGGCGCACTCAGATCATTACGAAAACAGCTCTCCAAAAGCGATGGGAAAAACAGCAGGGCCAATCATTTACCTAGACGTCGTTTGCCCTGAGCCAATTTAATATTTCCGTGAAAGCTTCCAAATCTAGCTTTGCTTCCATGGAGTTATAGTGGGAACCCACATAATCGGCACTGAGCTTTTCCAGAGGATGGTCTTCATGTTTCAGCACATGATTGGCATTTTCTGGATAGACAAAAGAAACGTTTGGAGATGTCTTCGCTGCTTCTTCCAGTGCTCCACCATCAATCCGCCAGTCGGATTGGATATCTTTTTTGCCAATTAGCACCAATACTGGAACCGTTATCTTTGCTATATTGTCCGATAGCCTGTACTCCCAAAGTTCCCTGGAAAAAGGAAGATTCGCGGGATTCTCTAGAGACAAAAGCAACATTTCTACCCCCTGTGGCATTGATGAATTGTGCTTTATTGGTTTTCCAGCGAGAAAAGCTTTAATTGAGACGTCATAGTATTCCAATATTTCTGCCGCGTTTGGTAGTGTTTTTAACTGATTTATCAGCTGGCTTCTAGCCATTTCGCTGACAGATCTTCCAGGCGCTCCTGTCAGAATCATCCCATCAAACTGCTTGCCTCGCTCCACAATCTGGTAATTCACGGCGTGGATAGCACCTTCACTATTTGTCAACGCGTAAATCCTGCAATTATTTCCAAGTTCATTCAAAACAGCATAAACCGCACCCTTCAACTCCTCGATGTGAGATTGCATGCTCGCTTTCCCTAGGAACTTGGGGAGATTTTCCCTTGCTAAAGGTCCGGATGCCATTTTATCGTATCTTAGTGTCAAGTAACCAAGCTTAGCAAGCTCTTCAGCCAATATTTTTGCGGTTCCATTTGAACCTGGCAACAGTGGTGAGCACCAATCTCTATCGGTTGGACCGCTCCCTGCTACAAAGACGAAAGCTGAATGCGGTTTAATTCCAGTCGGCGCAGTAATTGTTCCGTGGATCGTTATATCCATTACATCCCACTCAACTTCCTTGTTTTCAAATGACATGCTTCCCCTCTCCTACCAAGTATTTCACCAGCACTAATATGCGGTTTGTACCGTTTCAACTAAATATGCGTAATTTCTGGAACGGGCTTGCCGGGATTTGAACCCGGGTAATAGGCTCCGAAGGCCAACAGGATATCCAGGCTACCTCACAAGCCCGACAATGCATTGTTTTCTGGTATATTTCAACAACGCTTCTTTTCAATAACTAGCAAGAAATCGACAAAACATCTTTTAGTGGATTAATCTTGACGTTAAATGAGAATGAAGAAAACAAGTGGCAGGGGATCAAAAAAGCATTCAGATCAGAATAAAAAGAGCAGACTTGTAGAAATCGTATCGACGTACATTAAGGAAAATAGCTCTAGCAATCTCTCGCTCAAAGCTCTTGAAGAGAGATTTGAGGTTAACAAATTCACTATACAGAGAACGTTCATGGATGTGCTGGGAATCTCGCCCAGAAAGTATGCCGAAGAATGCAGAATAATGCATCTGAAGGACAGAATAAGGAAAGGAGAACCGGTAACGCGGGCAATATACAGTTCAGGCTACAATCCCCAGAACTGGCTTTACAGGAATTCTGCATCCAAGTTAGGAATGACACCCTCCGAATACAGAAATCACGGCAAGGGGATACGGATAAGATACATGATATCAGAAAGCAGACTGGGCTTCATTCTGGTTGCTGAGACAGACAGAGGAATATGCAGTGTCAGCATGGCGGATTCACCCGATCAGCTTGTTAGACAGCTTTCTTCAGAATTCGCCGAGGCGACATTGATAGAATCAGACCAGGTCCGGGCCAGTATGAATGCAATTCTTAGATGTCTTGAAGGCAAGAAGCTGAATCTTCCCGTTGATGTTCATGGTACAGAGTTCCAGAGGCGTGTCTGGGCAGCTATAAGCAGGATACCATACGGGGAGACCAAATCATACAATGGAATAGCGGAGGAAATCGGTATGCCTAAGGCCTATAGGGCAGTAGCTAATGCCTGTGGCGCTAATCCAGTGCCTCTCATCGTACCGTGTCACAGGGTGATAAGGAAGGATGGAAGCCTTGGAGGATATGGAATGGGAATTGAGAGGAAGAAGTACCTTCTCGAAATGGAAAAGACTGTAGTTAAAAAATCGCACTGAAACAACGATTAGTCCTATTTCAGTGTGGTTTGTGAGGTATTTCCGGATGGAAATATTGAGCCTACGAGACCGAGATCGTTGATGTAGCTGAGCAGACCAGTAACAGGCTTCTTGGATGATCCAGGTTCAGAGAAATTAAAGCACAAACCGCATGGAGTCTCGTACGATGCGTGGAAGTGGCACTTGCCATTTTCGTTGAACATGCACCTGCTGCTCAATGCGCTATCGGAACTCATTTATTTCTTATCCGTTCGGAATGCTTAAACTTGATCATTGTTTTGGTGGATCCATTTTTTCATATCGCAAGAAGAGACATGGGTTTTAAATTTCATGCGAGAATGCACAGGAATGGTAGAATTCAAATGCTATGATTGTGAAAAGGCCGTTAAGACAGGGGAGAAGTTTACATTTACAAAAAAGGGATCAGTCCATTTCGAGTGTTTCATAGGCTCAAGGAGAAAGGAAGTCTCCCATGAGAAGCAGGAAGCCCTCAGATCGCTGACAATATTGCTCGACAAGGAATTACAGCATCTTATCTCATTGCTCGATATAAAGGAAGTACCAGAATCCTTGAAGGAGCCTATTCGTCTCAAATATAAGGATATTGAAAAGGCATGCGGTGAGACCACGAGACTCATCTCTGAGCTTTAATGCACACTAACACGTGTGCCTGAAAAGGTCAGCTTTTCAGTACCAAACTCGTTCATGTACCTGAGCTGATCCATTGTAAAAGTTGGTCCGTCACGACAGAGCTGGAATCCATTGATGGAACATGAGTCGCAAACCCCTATGCCGCATTTCATAAGCCTCTCGAGCGAAAGCTCTGCATTGACGTTCTTATCCTTCAGGTGCTTGTACAGGTTATATAGCATGACTTCCGGTCCGCATGCGTATATCATGTCGAATGAATCAACATCAAGATCCTTCAACCCTGCAAGTACATTCCCCCTTATTCCGAAAGTTCCATCATCCGTTGTAACACTTACATTTCCAGACTCAAATTCATCCATGAAGAGAATCTCTTCGCGTGTTCTTGCAGCTATCAGACCGAAGGCATTCCTGCTGATCAGGGGATGCAGAGAAGCCATGCCAGATCCTCCCCCGATCAGGAGCGTTTTTCCATTGACGGCTGAAAAAGGTCTACCATATGGTCCCCGGAAGAATATCTTCTGCCCGGGTTCCAACTTGATGAGCATGTCGGATGATGGTCCATAATTCTTAATCGTGAAGGCCTTCTCTTTTCCTATGTGGGAAAGCGACATCGGTATCTCACCTGTTCCCGGAGCCCACACCATGACAAACTGACCGGGCTTGACGTCTGCATTCCAATGGAAGTATAATGTAGATACCGTTGGAGTAAGCTTTTCTTTTCTTATTATTTCTGCATGTATCATTTTTTAACCGCCGCACCTATTATTTCCTCAATATTTTCAATACCCTCTGATTCCAGGAAGCGAATAGTATCTCTCTTTATATTATCGAAAATCGCGCGTCCATATGTCTTCAGTGCGGTTCCTATTTCTACCGCCCTAGCACCAGCCATCATATACTCCAAAACGTCCTCAAATCTTGAAATGCCGCCACAGCCTATTATATCCATTTCTGTCTCCCTATAGACATCATAAACTGCCCTTACACCAATGGGCTTTATCGCAGGTCCTGAAAGCCCGCCATAGGCATTTGAGAGTGTCGGCATTCTTGCGTATATGTCGATATGCATTGCCTTAACTGTATTTATAAGAACAAGTGCGTCCGCCTTTTCTGCAGCCTTAGCAATCGAAACAATATCTGTAACGTTTGGAGTAAGCTTTGCAAGCACTGGAACATTTATTTTTGCCTTGACCTCACTGACTATATCTTCGACAAGTGAAGGATCAGAACCAACCTCGGATCCAAACCCTTTTACATGCGGACATGAGAGATTCAGCTCTACTGCATCTGCACCGTATGACTGCATTCTGGATGCAAGATATGCAAACTCTTCTGCTGTAGCCCCAAATATGCTTCCGATGACGGGTTTTCCAATACCTTTTGCAATTGATATTTCTTCCTTGAAATGCTCGATTCCTGGATTAGAAAGTCCAATTGCGTTAAGGAGGTTATCTCCAAGATCGACAACCACAGGCGGCGTGAAGCCCGCTCTCTCCGTGCTGCCAATTGACTTTGTAACGACGGCAGCGGCTCCCTCTTCAAGCATTCTACGCATAGTATATCCGTTTTCGTCGAGAATGCCGGAAGCAAGAATTAACGGGGATTCTAGCTGCATAGATCCAATATCAGAAATCAGCGAACCTTTAGGCACGCGACCTTAATCCTGTCCGCTTATATATTGTTTAGAATGCACAGAGACTGTTCAAGACCGACGAACGATCAGATAAGGATACCCTCAAGTTCCTCGCGGGGAAAATCAATCAGCCTTATGTAACCCTTCTTATCTAGAATCTTTGAGTAGGAATAAACCTTAATCCCAGAAAATTCCAGTTCCCTGTCAGTGAAAAACGATCTCCCGCCGAGAGCATAGAACGCTTTGGCTACCAGAGGATTCTGGTAGTACATTACCAGATTATCCGATGTTCTCATATAGTCCTGCAGTAACTTTGGATCAATCCTGCCAGGTATCACTATTTCGGATGCCCCCGATACAAAAGAGTCCATAATATCCTCTATTCTGAGAGGAAGCGACATGACCGTTATCTCAAAGAACTTAGAAATGTCCTGGTAAACCCTGAAATTGAACTTGTTCCTGAAAATTGCATCCAGGTCGACAACAAACAGCTCTTCGACTCCTGCACTTAACATTGACTGCATGTTATTCCTTGAAACAATCGTGGAATTCCGTATCTCAACACACTCAATGCTGTTGTCAAACAACCTGAATCATGACTCCTGCATTCTGCATTTCACCTACATTCTTCTTCCCATGTATGGGCCGACATTCGAATATCCAAGCTTTCGGAAGTACTCTCTAACGCCGATACCGCTTATAACAATGATCCTGTCCATGGAGAACTCATCCTTCGTGATTGCCTCGGCTTCGGACATAAGCATTCTGCCAAGTCCCTTGTGCTGCCATGCCATCCCTGGTGAACTGCCAAGTGGAACAACCTCTCCGAAGACCTTTATCTCTCTTATCAGGCCGGCTCCAATGCATTCCTTCCTAATGACGGCAGATGATGGCTTCCGCAGCCTGATGAAGCCTGCAATTTTTCCATCGGGCGTCTCGTACGAGAGAAAAATCTCTCTCCCCATGCTGGCCTTATAGTCTATTCTCTTCAGGCTTAACTCTCCAGAATCGCTCTTCATATGGCCGACCTCCCTCTGCCTTATCTCTTCACTCTTCTTTCCCATCTGAGACAATCTCTCTTCGATAAGGTTGCGGATGTCACTTCTCTTGACCCCCGCTTCAATGAACTGCACAGGAATATCTCTCTGCATCCTCTGAATCCGAATCCATGGCGGTATTATCGATAGATAATATGCGATTAGATCCACCGCCTCCTCCGTATCCATTGGTATGTACTTTCCGTTCTTCCAGAGCCTGTATAGTGAGGTGCCCTTGACAACAAGTGTTGGGTAAATCTTGAGCATGTCGGGTTTGTATGCCTCGCATGATATCATGCGTTCAAAGCTCTTCTTATCGTCTTCGATCGAAGAGCCGTACATTCCGGGCATTAAATGGTATACCACCTTGAGGGCGGCATCCTTGGACAACCATGTGGATTTTGCTATTTCTCGTATCCCATGCCCTCTGTTGTTCATCCTGAGAACAGACTCTTTCAGGTTCTGAACGCCCAGCTCCACCTTGGTGGTACCATAGGATAAGGCAAGATCTATCTCTTTCTGCATGAACCAGTCTGGTTTTGTCTCAACTGTCAAACCAATGCATCTTCTCGTTGATCTCTCGTTTTCAGCTATGCTTGACTCTAGGTCCTGACTTACGAAACCATTCATGCCGTCCAGGCAGCCTTTTATATAATCTGTCTGGTAGTCCTTCGTTCTCGCTGTGAACGTGCCGCCCATTATTATTAGATCGACCTTAGACGTATCGTGTCCGATGGTTTCAAGCTGCTTAAGTCTGTTAAAGACTATTTCATATGGATTGTATGCGTGGTTCCTACCTCTCAGGGCTGCAGGCTCAAATCCAGTATATGCCTGGGGTGAATTATTTTCTACGCCACCGGGGCAATAAATACACTTACCATGCGGACAGCTTTCCGGGGAGGTCATGGCAGCAACTACGGCAACGCCAGAAACTGTTCTTGTCTTCTTTATCCTGAGCAGTTCCTTCTCGTCTTCACTGTATGTTGATGAATTTAGAATTTCGGTGTCACCGGGGATCCACTCCATCCTGAGATCCTTTGCAATCCTGAACTTGACCGATTCAAGCTGGGACTTTGTCTTGATCTTTCCAGACTTGATTTCTCTCTCAATTTCCGTGTAGAAATCCACTTAGTTCAATCGATAGACGATATAAAAGAATTATTGGATCATAAGCGGTGTAAAATTATACGAAAGAAAGCGAATGTAATATCTAATCCACAGGCATTCAGAATAAAATGATCTCAGGGCCTGTAGTGTAATGGATTATCATCTGGGCCTCCGGAGCCCAGGATTCGGGTTCGAATCCCGACAGGCCTGTACCAAATTTGGTATTTACTAGTATCTTTTTCTTACGACTTTCATTCTATTATATCCGCTGCATTGCGCTTCTCGATAACAATGATCTTTATGGTCCAATTTAACAAGCAACATGGTTTTCAAGGCAGGGCATAAATTTTGGATCAAATTAATTCACTCTCAAGCATTAAAGTAAATATACAACTAACAGAGGCCATTTTTAAAAATTATAGTTAATTACCTACACTATTATACTTGTGTCAAGGAATTTCTCTGCCCATCTTTTTGCAAATGTCAGCCTTCCTGATAACATCAGGAAACTCTCTTTTATCACATGTGAGCGAGAAAACCCACCTCTTCAGGGGTGGGATGAAAGAGAACACATATCTTAAATGATTACAAAGCAATTGCATAAATAGCATGTTCAGAGCCTGTAAGTTCCGATTGTATCCTGATGAGGAA